>NZ_NHOX01000022.1:0-29849 GCF_002252745.1 Halorubrum sp. Ib24
CCGCGGCGGCGTGTTGCGCCCGCTCGGGGACGTCCGGGTGGTCGCCGTCGATCGACGGCGGCGCGAACGCGACCGGTCTGCGCGAGAGCAGCCACGCCGACGCGGCGAACAGTCCGGCGGGGAGCACGACGAGGTAGAGTCCGGCGACGACCCTCGACCCGACCGGAACGCCGGACGCGGCCGCCGCGGGTAGCAGAGCGATCAGGGCCAGCGGGAGGAGCACGCCGAAGGCGTACAGCGCCGAGACGGGGCCGCGGACCTTGCCGACGAACGCCGCGAGCCGGTCGGTCGTCCCGGAGATCGTCGCGTCGAGTGCGCGGTCCAGACACCGTCCCCGCCGCTCTGCCGGCGCTGACGCGGCCGTCCGCACTAACGCGGCGGCGCGGTCGATCGCGGGGAACCACGGTCGCCACTCGCGGGCGAACGCCCGGAGCCCGCTCGTCGGCCCGTCCGCGCTCCCGCGCTCGTGACGCGCCAGCCCGTCCGCGAGCGGTCCGTCCCCGGTGCGGGCGGCGAACCGAACCGCGCGTTCCGCCGACGGGTCCAGTCGCATCCGTAACACGAGACGGCCGACGAGACCGGGGGCCGCACCGAGCGCTCGAGTCCGACGGAGCGCGGCGAGCCCCACCGGTGCTCGATGGACCGCGTGAGTCGCCGCCAACCCTCCGGCGAGCCCAGCGAGCGTACCCGGAACCGGGCCGACGAACGCCGAGAGCGCGACGGCACAGAGGAGGCCGACCCCGAGCCCGACCCGATACCCGAGCTCGACGACTCGTTCGGCCGAGGCCTCCCAGCCGAGGAACGCGACCGCGCGCCGGAGCTCTGCCGACTCGTTCGCGTCGACCCCCTCGCTCGGGGGTGCCGTCGGCGAGCCGTCGGTCGCCTCGTCGACCGCTCCGGTCATTCGATCTCACCGCTCGCGCCGACGGAGTCGACGTACCGCTCCGGCTCCGTCCGACCGGTGGCGACCGCCTCGCGGATCCGCTCGCCCCGTCCCCCGACGGCCGCCCTGATCGACGCGTACGTCTCGTCGGGTCCCGCGAGACGATCGAGGAGTCGGCTCTCGCCGCGGTCGACCCGCCCGGTCGGCGTCAGTCCCTCGTCCGTGCGCTCGAACACCGATTCGAACGCGGCGCCGTCCTCGTGACCGACTACCTCGGCGATCACGTCGACGCGCTGGTCGTCGAGGAGAACGATCAGGTCGGTCGCCGCGAACGACGAGGGCGACACGCCGAGGTCGGAGACCACCCGCTCCCGGACGGCGGCGGGGTCCTCCCCGCGGATCGTCCCGAGCACCGTCTCGCCGGCCGCGCCGACGCGCATCGCCTCGTAGAGGGCCTGCGCCTCCTCGCCGCGGACCTCCCCCACGACGATCGCACCGCCGCCGAGGCGGACCGCGGTCCGGACCGCGTCGCTCGGCGACGGCTCCGCCCCGTCGCCGACGCAGAGCCGCTGCGCGTCTCGCCCGGCGGTCGCTAGGGCGCTCGTCGGGAGCTCGGGCGTGTCCTCTATCAGTATCGACCGCGACTCCGCGGGAAGATCCCAGAGGAGGGCACCGAGCGCGGTCGTCTTTCCCGCACCCCGCCCGCCGGCCACGAGGCCCGTCACGCCCCGCTCGACGGCGACGGAGAGGAGCCCGGCGGCCGCCGGCGTGAGCGTCCCTGCGTCGACGAGTCGTGCGAGCGTCCACGCGTCGGGATCACCGCGGCGGAACGCGAACGAGAGCCCGTCGCTGGCGGGGTCCGTCGTCGCGGCCACGCGGACCCGGCCGGCGTCCGTCTCCAGGGTCGCGTCGAGCGTGGGGCTCGCCCGAGAGAACCCCCGCCCGCTGGTCCGCCGGAGTCGGGACGCGAGCGTGGCGGCCCCCTCGGGCGGGAGTCGCACGTTCGTCCGGCAGCGCTCGCCGTCGACGACGACGCGGAGCGGGTTCTCGGTCACGGGCGCCGAGAGCGTCGCGTCGCTCACGCGCTCGTCGGCGAACACGTGTTCGAACGCCCCGTACCCGCGCGTGTGCCGCCGGAGCACATCGGTCAGCGTCGAGACGGGATCGCCGTCCTCGGCGGCCGTCCGGACCGCGCGGCCGGGCGCTCGCCCGCCCCCGGTCGGATCGTCGAGCAGCCGTCGCTTGGCGTCGTCGAGCCGCCCGACGGCCCCGTCGTCGAGCTCTCGAACCGGCGGCGTGAGGTGGTACGTCCGGAGCGGTCCCGACCCCTCGTACAGCCGGACGGTCGCGCCGGTGTCGAGATCCCAGCGGTCGGCGAGCGCGGCCCCCGGCGGCGGCGCGGTCGCGATCCGCGCCGCCGCGATTCGGGGCCCGGCGTGTGCCCGAAGCACGTCTCCGACCTCGTCTGCCCCTTCGACGATCGCCGACAGCCCGGTCTCCGCGGCGATCCGGGCCGGCGGTCCCTCGCGCCCGGCGGCCTCCCGAGCGGCGCCGACCGGATCGCGCAGCACGCGGTCGGCGAGCCGCGTCTCGTGGAACCCGACGCGCTCGCGGAACCGGCCCGCGGCGACGAGACACGCGGCGGCCCGCCCGGCGTAGGCCCGCTCGCGCCCGCGATGACGGGTCCTGATCACCTCGGCGTCGCGCTCCGCGAGCGCCTCGATGACGGTCGCCAGACAGTCAGGGCTCTCGGCGAGGTCGCCGCGCCCCGGGCAGTCACCGGCGTCGACCGCCAGCACGACGCGGTCGCCGACGCCCGTTCCGACCGGCTCTCTGAACGTCGGCTCGCACCGGCAGTCGCGATCGGCGTCGCTCCACGGCAGCGATCGCAGCGAGGGCTCGCCGCCGCCGATCCGCGACAGCGAGGGGAGATCGAGGTTCACGGCGGGCGTGCTCCCGGCATCGTATATAAGCGATCACCCTACCCTGGTGACCCGGACGGTCGGTCCGCCGTCGTCGACGAGCCGGAGGGCCAGTCGGCTCTCGCCGCCCGGTCGGAGCGCGATCGCGCCGCCGTCGACCGACACGGTCGCGTCCGTGCCGCCGGGACCGATCGGCGCGGTTCGTTCGGGCCCGCCGTCGATCCGATACCGGAGCGCGACGTCCGGGCCGGGTGACGTCTCCTCGGCGACGTTCGCCTCCGCGCCGACCGTCTCTCCGCTGGCCCCCGTTTCCACGATCGCGACGCGGTCGATCGGCGCCGCTCCGAACCCGCTCGGGACGCGGACGGTGACGGTCGTCCGCGCGGCGAGCGACGGGTCCGCGACGCTCACGGAGCCCGCGACGAGGCCGCCGACGGCCCGCTCGACGCGGTCCGCCTCGGCGTCGATCCGCTCGGCGGTCGTGGTCGCCCGGGCGTCTTCCAGCGCCGGGGTCGCGGCCGCGAGGAGGGCGACGGCGACGAGGACCGTGAGGACGACGCGGATCACGGCTCGCCGGCCTCCGTCTCGACTCGCGCCGCGATCCCGGTTCCCGCTCCCCGGTCCAGCTTACAGGGACTCACGGAGCCGGTCCAGCGCCTCGTCCCGCCACGATCCGTCCGCGTCGTCCGACCGCCTCGCGTCGCCCCGTCCCACCCCGCCGTTCCGATCGGCGGCGTCCGACGGGACGGCGGCGTCGAGGGCGTCCTCGCTCGGCACGGCGTCGGCGGTCGCGCCGCCGCTCTGGAGTCGGGTCTCCGTGCCGGCGTCCTCGCCGCGGCTCGCCCTCGCCAGCGCGAGGTCGGCCCGCCGCTCGACCTCGCGGTTGACCGCTCGAATCGATCCGACGTACCCCCGGATCGCCTGCGTGGCGGCCTCCAGCTCCTCGACGCGCGACTCGAGCTCCTCGACGCGCGACTCCAGCGCCTCGCGCTCCGCGGCCGCGGCGGCGCCGTCGCCGAGGTCCGCGACGGCCGCGTCGGACCCGGTCAGGGCTCGCTCGACCGCGCTGAGTCGCTCTCCGAGCCGGTCTCCGCTGCTTCCGTCGCTCGGTCCGCCGGCGCCAGCGGTCTCGTCGCCCTCGGCGGTCGGCCTCTCCCCGCGGCCCGACGTCCGACTTCTCTCGTCGGTGGCGTTCGACATGCTCGCGACTGGCCTCGATTTCGCATTTAAATATCGGGGGGAAAGCGTAATACTCCGGATCGGTTACCGTTCGATCATGAAGGCAGTCCTCCTCGGCGTCGGGCAGGCGGGCGGGAAGCTCACGACCGCCCTCGCGCAGTTCGACGCCGACGCCGGCTACGGCGCGGTGCTCGACGCGCTCGCGGTCAACACGGCCGCGACGGACCTCGACCCGCTCCCGCTCGACACGGTCCTCGTCGGGCAGTCGCGGGTGAACGGCCACGGCGTCGGCGGCGACAACGAGCTCGGCGCCGAGGTGATGGACGAGGACGCGGTCGAGGTGCTCGACGCGCTCGCGTCGAGGGTGACCGCGGAGGCCGAGTCGCTGTTCGTGGTCGCCGGGCTCGGCGGCGGCACCGGCTCCGGCGGCGCGCCGGTGCTCGTCCGGGAGCTGAGCCGGGTGTACGACGTGCCGGTGTACGCGGTCGGGATCCTCCCCGGTCGCGACGAGGGGGCTATGTACCAAGTGAACGCGGGCCGGTCGCTCAAGACGCTGGTCCGGGAGGCGGACGCGACGATCCTGCTCGACAACGACGCGTGGCGCTCCTCGGGAGAGTCGATGGAGGGCGGTTTCGCGGCGATCAACGAGTCGATGGCGAGACGCGTCGGCCTCCTCCTGGCCGCCGGCGAGTCGGTCGAGGGCGTCGCCGAGTCGGTCGTCGACACCAGCGAGGTGATAAACACGCTGCGGGCCGGGGGGATGGCGGCGGTCGGGTTCGCCTCGGCGCCGGCGGCCGAGGACCCCGAGGAGAACGTCACGACCGTGATGAGCACCGTCAGGAGCGCGGTGATGACCGGGATGTCGCTCCCGAACGCGACCGAGGCCGACGCCGCCCTCGTCGCCGTCGCCGGCGACCCCGACCGCATCTCCCGGAAGGGCGCGGAGAAGGCCCGCAAGTGGCTGCAGGAGGAGACCGGCTCGATGCAGGTGCGGGGCGGCGACTTCCCGCTCGACTCCGACCGGATCGCGGCGCTCGTGCTGCTCGGCGGCGTCGAGCGCTCCCGCCGGGTCGAGGCGTTCCTCGAGCGCGCCCGACAGGCGGTCCGCGACGAGCCGGAGGCGGAGCCGGACCCCGCGGCGGCGTTCGACAACGACGAGCTCGACGACCTCCTCTGAGCGGCGCGTCGGCCGCGTCGGTGCGCCGGACGGAACGACGGGCGGGGCCGCCCGTCCGGGGAGCGGCGGGGCAGGTTCCGCACCTTTTTGTTGCCGCCCGGTGGAGTCGTTTCCGATGAGTAACCCGTGGGACGACTGGGACCACGTGCTGAAGGTCGATCCCGACAAGGAGCTGCGGGACGGCGAGACCTTCGAGGACGTCTGCCGCACCGGCGCCGACGCGATCGAGATCGGCGGGACCCTCGACATCACCGCGGAGAAGATGACGCGCGTCGTCGACGCCGCGGCCGAGTACGACGTCCCGCTGTATCAGGAGCCGTCGAACCCGGGCGTCGTCGTCGATTCGCCGGCGCTCGACGGCTACCTGATCCCGACCGTGTTCAACGCCGGCGGGCCCTTCTGGATCACCGGCGCCCACAAGGAGTGGGTCCGGATCGACGAGCTCGACTGGGACCGGACGCACACCGAGGCGTACATCGTCCTCAACCCGGACGCCGCGGTCGCCGAGCTGACGAACGCGAACTGCGACCTCGCGGCCGACGACGTGGGGGCGTACGCGAAGGTCGCCGAGCGGATGTTCGGCCAGGAGATCGTCTACGTCGAGTACTCGGGCACCTTCGGCGACACGGAGAAGGTCTCGGCCGCGCACGACGCGCTCGACGACGCCACGCTCTTTTACGGCGGCGGGATCGGCGACTACGAGTCCGCGAACGAGATGGCCGCCCACAGCGACGTGATCGTCGTCGGCGACCTGCTCCACGACGAGGGCGTCGACGCCGTCCGCGAGACGGTGAAGGGCGCGAAGGACGCCTGAAGCGACCGGTATCGTCTCGCCCCGGACGCCGGCTACCCCGCGTACCCGTCGACCATGTTCTCGACGTACTTCGCGATCACGTCGACCTCCAGGTGGACCGGGTCGCCGACCGACTTCTCCGAGAGCGTCGTGAGCTCGTAGGTCGTCGGGATGATCGCGACGTCGAACTCGCCGTCGCGCTTCTCGGCGACCGTCAGCGAGATGCCGTCGAGCGTCACCGACCCCTTGTCGACGAGGTAGTCCGCGTGGCCCTCGGGGATCGCGAACGCGAACCGCCAGTCCTCGCCGACGCGCTCGATCCCCGTCACCTCGGCGACGGTGTCGACGTGGCCCTGCACGACGTGGCCGTCGAACCGGCCGTCGGCGGGCATCGCGCGTTCGACGTTGACCGCGTCGCCCTCGCCGACGTCGCCGAGGTACGTCTTCGCGACCGTCTCGCTCGCGAGAAACACCTCGAACCAGTCGCCGCCGGCGTCCGACCTCTCGTCCCGGACCGCGTACTCCTCGACCGTGAGACAGACGCCGCTGACGCTTATCGACTGGCCGTGGTGGAGGTCGTCGAACCCGTCGACGCCGATCCGAAGTCGGAGCCCGTCAGCGGTCTCGGTCCGGTCGCGGACCGTGCCGGTGTCCTCGACGATGCCGGTGAACATACCCGATCTGGGCGCGCGCGACACATATCGGTTCGGTGTTCGGGGCGGCTCGCGCTCCGGGACGGCCGGCGGTTCGACGCGATCGGGCGCCGTGCCGCCGTCGGCGGCGCCCGAGCGACCGCCGCCGCGTCGCTTTTGAACGCCGGGCGCGAATCGGGGGTCAATGAACCTCGGCCTGATGGATATGATCGGGCTGGCGGCGTCGCTCGTCTTCGCGCTGCCGCTCGCGAACTACGCCGTCATCCGGCTGGCCGCCGGCGAGATCGCGCTCGGCGCCGGACTGCTCGTCGTCGCCGTCGCGATGGTCGTGCTCCCGCAGTACTTCCTCGACCCGGCCCGGATCCTCCGCGGGCTGGTCTCGGGACTGCTCCCTCGACAGCTCCGGGGGGAAGACGACGCCGCCGTCTCCGAGGGCGATTCGATCGAGAAGTAGCTCGGTCCGGCTTTCACTCCCGCCGCCGGTCCGCGAGCGTGACGGCGAGAACCGCGAGCCCGCCGGCGACGACTCCGAACCCGGGCGTCTCGAGGTCGAGGCCGCCGCTCCCCTCGACGCCGACCTCCTCGTCGACGATGAGCACCTCGCGGGAGTCCGACTCGTTGACCGCCTCGTTCCCGCGGACGGTCAGCGTCGCGCGGTCGCCGTGGCTCGTCCGGCTCAGGTCGAACGTCGCGCTCGCCGTGCCGTTCTCGACGGACGCCTCCTCCGTCATGAGGAAGGCCGGGCTCGCGTCTCCGGCCGAGCGGATCCGGAGGTTCACGGTCTCGCCGTCGTCGACCGCCACCGGCACGCTCACCTCGCTCTCCGCCGGAGCGACGACGATGTCGGCCGCTTCGACATCCGCCTCGGTGACCGTGGCAGGCTCGGCCGATCCGCCATCGCTTCCGTCTCCGTCGCTCCCGTCTGCGTCGTCTCCGTCGCTCCCGTCTGCGTCGTCTCCGTCGCTCCCGTCTGCGTCGTCTCCGTCGCTTCCGTCGTTTTCGCCCTCCCCGCCCGTTGCGTCTTCGACGACGAGGGTACCGACGTCGACGGTGTCGCCGCCGACGAGCACCTCCGCGTCGTAGCTACCGGGAGCGATCTCCTCGCTGAGGGAGGTCTCGTAGTCGGTCTCGACTTCGGCGCCGCCGTCGGCCGTCAGCGTGGCGCCGCCCCCGCCGGTTCGGGCGTGGTCGAAGACGAGGGTCGTGACGCCGTCGCCGTCCGGCGTCACGGTGGCGCGGAGCTCGTACCCGGCCTCCTCTTCGCCGCCGACAACGACCTCGAACGCGTCGACGCCGTCGGTTTCGACGGGAATCTCGGCGGTTCCGTCCTCGCCCACGGTGACGACGTCCGCGTCGAGGTCGGCGGTTCCGTCGGCGGCGACGGCTCCGGTCCCGGCGACGACGACGCCGACGAGCGCGAACGCGGCGACCAGAAGCGTCACCGCGGTCGGGAGTCTCTTTCTCGCGATACGCCGCACCGACTCGGAGCCGGCAGTCTCGCCGGTTCTGATGGAGGGATCGGATCGCATGCGTCTCGGCGTTCGACCGGCGGCCGAAAAGGGGCGCCGATAGCTCAAACAGCGGTCGTAGCTATCCGCCGCTCACCCGCGCTTCTCCGGCACGATCCCGAACGGGTACTCCGCCAGGATCTCGTACCCGTCGTCGGTGACGACGACGAGGTCCTCCAGCCTGACGCCGCCGACGTCCGGCTCGTAGACGCCGGGCTCGACCGTCACGACGTGGCCCGGCCGCAGCTCGCCGGCGCCGGTCAGCGACGGCGACTCGTGGAGGCTCACGCCAACGCCGTGGCCCGTGCCGTGCGTGAACCCCGTCTCCCCCTCGCCGGCGTTCGGGTCGAAGCCGTAGGCGGCCAGCTCGGCGGCCGCCTCGCCGTGGACGGTCTTCGCCGGGACGCCCGGCTCGACCTCCGCGAGCGCGGTCTCGCGCGCCGACTCGACCGCGACGTACGCGCGGCGCTCCCAGCCGCCGTCCCCGTCGACGACGAACGTCCGGGTCATGTCGCCGTAGTAGCCGTCGGGCCCCCGCGGCGAGATATCGAGGAGGACAGTCTCGCCCGGTCGGACGGGCTCGTCGCCGACGTAGTGGAGGTCCGCGGCCGACGGGCCGGCGCCGATCACGGTGTTGCCCGCGTCCCAGACGCCCCGCGCGGCGAGGGCCGCGTTCACCTCTCGGCGGAGCCGCTCGGTCGTCAGGGGGGCGCCCTCCCAACGGAGGACCGGTCTCCCCGCCTCGTCCTCGCCGGCCTCGCCGTCCGCCAGCACGGTCTCGGCACGCGCCATCCCCGCGGCCGTCGCGCGCTGGGCGCGGCGGAGGCGGTCGAGTTCGGCGGCCGTCTTCCGCGCCCGCGCCGCCGTCACCGCGTCGGTCGACGAAAGCTCGTTGCCGGCGCGTTCGAGGTAGACGGCGGCGTCGTGAGGGACAGACGACGGGACGAGGAGGGTGTGGTCGGTATCCGATCCGTCGACCAACTCGGCGACCGCCGCGGCCGCGCGCTCCCCGGCGTGGTCGCCGACGTTCTCGGTCCGCACCTCGCGGGCGACGCCGTCGTGGGCATTGGTCTCGTCGCCGGGGTCCTCGCCGTCGCCGGGATCGTCGTCCTCGCCGTCGCCCCGAGCCCTCGCGCCGGCGACGAACTCGCGCCGGGCCTGCTCGTCGAACAGGGCGGGGGCACAGCAGACGGCGCGGCCGACGTCGGCCCCGTTTTCCCGGTCGTCGCCGCTCGCGCCGTCCGGGATCACGACCAGCGCGTACGGCCGATCCGGTCCCGAAAATCGGGTGAGGTACCGGAGGTCGTCGTCGAAGCGGTCGCCGACCGCGACGAACGCGTCGGCACCGGCGGCCTCGACCGCCTCGACGACCGGAGCGAGATCGGTGCGGAGGGGTCGGAGCGCGTGAGTGGTTCCGGCGGACGCGTCGTCGCTTTCCGCGTCGTCGCCCTCGTCTCCCCCGTCGCTCACGGCTCCGGTTCGGGGACCGCCAGCTCGGCCTGGACCTCCTCGATGAGCTCTTCGGGGGTCTCGTCGCGGAGCTCGTTGAACAGGAGGACGCTGATCGGAAGCGTCGGCGCCCCGCTTATCAGGCTCTCCATGATGACGAGCCGTTCGCGGGCGCGGGACATCCCGACGTAGAACACCCGACGTTCGTTGTCGGTGAGGACGGGGACGGGGCTCGTCGCCTTCGTGAACTCGTCGACGCCCTCGACGTCGGTCGGGTCGTCGATGGAGGCCGCCATCTGCTCGACGACCTTCTCGGTGAGGTCGGTCGCGACGAACACGTGGTCGGCCTCGCGGCCCTTCGCGGAGTGGATGGTGCCGACGCGGACGCGGGTCGGGTCCATTCCCCCGTAGTCGCCGTCGAAGTACGCGCCCATCGACTTCCGCTGGAAGCTCGTCACCTTCCGGACCATGTCGTCGGCGCTCGCGGTGTCCGGCATGAACGGGATGTGCTCGTCGAGCTCCTCGGACGTCACCTCGATCAGCGAGACGTCGTCGGCGTCGGCGGCCTCCTCGCGGTCGTCGAGGAAGTCGTAGAACTCGTCGCGGTCGTGGGTCCCGAACGCGGAGTCCTGGAGCATGTCGGCGAGTCGCCGGGCCTCCAGCCCGTTGACGGGGTCGCCCGCCTCGGACTTCTCGATGGCGCTGACGTAGTCCTGCACGCGGTCGGTCCACATCCGCCCGTCGGTGAGCATCGTGAACGGGATCCCGTGGTCGATGAACTCGTCGATGAAGTCGAACATCTGGTACCGGGCGCGGAACAGGCACATCACGTCGCCCTCGTCGTCCTCGACCGTGTACCGGACGTTCCGGACGAGTTCGATCATCGACGGCGACTGGATCGCCTCGACGGTGCCGCCCTCCTTGCGGGGGTGGAGGTCCTTCTCCTGGCGCTTGTCGATGTGGCGGATCTCCGCGTTGACGACGTTGAGGATCTCGGAGGGGAGCCGGTAGGAGTTCGGGAGGACGACGTCCTCGTCCACGTCGGTGTCGAGGAGGAGGTCGGGGTCGGCGCCCTGCCACGCGTAGACGACTTGGTCGTCGTCGCCGGCGATGAGCACCTTCTTCATGTGCGGCCGCCACTCCTGGAAGACGTTGTACTGCAGCGTCGTGATGTCTTGGAACTCGTCGATGATCAGGTAGTCGACGCTGGGGACGAGCGACCGCTGCGCGACCCGTTCGAGCATGTCCGCGAAGCCGACGAGGTCGTTGTCGCCCTTGTAGGTCCGCCACGCGCGGATCGTCTCGGGGATGTCGATCCGGTCGTCGTCGGAGGGCCACGTCGGCGTGTACTTGTTCCCCTGCTGGGCGTTGGGGTCCTCCTCGGGCGGGAGCCGGACCTCCTCGACGTTCCACTGGAATGGCACGTCGTACCAGTCGGCGACGTCGCGCTCGGTGCGCTGGAGCCACTGCGAGGTGGCGATGATCTTGTTCCCGATCGTCGTCGACCGGGCGGTCCGGCGGCCGGCGCCGCCGTGCTGGTCCTCGAACTCGATGCCGTACTCCTCGCAGAACGCCTCCTTGTCGTCCTCGCCGACGACGTCGCCGCGGGAGAGGTCCAACAGCTCGTACGCCTTCGCGTGCATGGTGCTGACGTTCCCCTGGAGGCTGCGCGGGGAGACGTCGAGCCGCTCCGCGAGGCGCTCGCGGATCTCGGCGGCGGCCGCGCGCGTGTACGAGACGACGAGCACGTCGCGGACGTCGGCGTCGCCGTCCTCGAGGATCCCCTCGACGCGATCCAGTAGCGCCGTGGTCTTCCCGCTGCCCGGACCGCCGAACAGTCGCGTCACCGTGGGCTCGGTCATTGTGTATCCCTAATCCCGGTTCTCCTTAACCCTTTTTCAAGCGCTAAGTCCTCTTCCTCAAAGAGAACGCAGGGAGAAGCCTGAGTAGCGCAGTGGAAGGATACAGCGCCGTCGTTGTTTCTAAATACTCTACAACGACCGATCCACAGCCCCCCGTCATCTTCATGTATATATAATATATATACATTGGTGATGGATAGATTTGAAATCGAAGGCGAGGAAGTGCTTGACGGCACTGCAAAACCGTCTGGTAATAGTGCCCACGTCATCGTTCCCAAACGCTGGCGTGGGGCCGACGTGAAGGTCGTCCGCGTCTCTGACCCCGACTCAGACCAGTAGGCCATGCAGTACAACTACAAGTATCGACTCGACCCGTCAGAAGCCCTCCACCAGGAACTCTGCTACCATGTCGATACCTGTAGGCAACTGTACAACCATGTCCTCTACCTGCTCAACGACGCAGACGACATTCCTGCACGCTACGAGGTGCAGGGACGACTCCCCGATCTCAAATCGTGGTGGGACGACCTCGAAGACGTTCACTCGAAAGTGTTGCAGATGGTCGTCAAGCGTGTCTACGACAACCTCTCCACGCTCAAAACACAGAAAGAGAACGGACGCGCTGTGGGGATGCTCAAGTGGAAACCTCCCCGGGAGTATCGGTCGCTTACCTACAACCAGTCCGGCTTCGAACTCAAGAATACGAGTGGTCGGTCCGTGCTGTGGTTGAGCAAAATCGGCGAGATTCCAATTCGCCTCCATCGAGACATCCCTGAGAACGCGACCATCAAACAGGTCACCATCAAACGGGAGCCAACGGGGGAGTGGTACGCTACGTTCGGTATCGACGTGGACGAAGACTCCCCCAACAAACCGGAGACGCCCGCGAAGGTCGTCGGTATCGATGTGGGGATTATCAAGTACGCCCACGACACCGATGGGTACGCCATCGAGAGTCCTGACTTCAGCGAGGAGCGCAACCGACTCGAACGCGCCCAACGCGACCTCTCCCGAAAGGAATACGGCTCGAACAACTGGGAGAAACAGCGAAAGGTCGTAGCCGGACGCCACGCTGACCTGAAGCGGAAGCGACGAGACTTCCTCCACAAGTTGTCGAACTACTACGCCACCGAGTACGATTTGGTGGCGGTCGAGGACTTGGACGCGAAGGGACTGCTTGAACTTCCCGGCAACTCTCGCAATCGAGCGGGAGCTGCGTGGGGGACATTCCCACGGATGCTCGAGTACAAGTGCGAGCGCGAGGGAACGCATTTCGTTGCGGTTGACCCGAAAAACACAACAAAAATATGCGCGTCCTGCGGTGTCAAGACAGACAAACCGCTGTGGGTTCGTGAACAATCGTGTCCCGCGTGTGGGTTCGAGGCGGATAGGGACGCGAATGCGGCGTGGAACATCCTTTCTCGTGGTCTCGAAGATTTAGGAGTGGGACACTCCGAAGTAACGCCTGTTGAGACTGCGCTCCCTGTGGATACACCCGTATCTGCAAAGCGCGTCGTGGAAACAGGAAGCCCAACCCTCAAGCAGCGACCGGCGTTAGCCGTGAGCGAGTAGGGTGGGGTAGTTCACACGCCGTGGCTCGGCGTCGCTCCCGTCGAAACGCTACGATCCCGTCGACTGATAGGTCAGTTGCTTCGCGTCGCGCGCGCTTCCCGAACGTCGGCGCCGTCGCGGACGAGGTCCTCGCAGGCCGGGCAGACGCGGGGACGGTCGACCTCGTTCGGGGTGAACACCCGAACGTAATCGGTCGTGACGAACGAACCGCAGTTCTGGCAGGTCGGCATGGTCGTCACTATCGATTGATGACACATAATACTGCCGCCGAGTGCAACCGAAAGAAAACCGCTCACCGCCCGTGCGCCGTCGTCGGCGTCAGGTCGGGCGCCAGTCGCAGACGTCACACCGCGCCGTTCCCTCGGGGTGGAGCGCACCACACTCCGGACACTGAAGCTTGTTATAGGATCGCTCCCAGCGTACGATCTCGGTCTCGTGGCCGCGATCGGACAGGAACTCGTCGAGCACGTCGTCGTCCGAACTGGGTGCACTACTAGACATGCATGCTAGTCAATGGCACGCGAGTATATATATTTTCTCGTGGTTCTCACTGAACCGTCATATCGACCACGAACGATCGGTTATCTCGTCCGAAGGTGTTCGTGTCCCTACATCAGCGCGTCGCGCCGCGGCTCGTGTGAACTATTCTCACCTCTCGCATTCTCACCTCTCGCTCTCCGAACGGCGCGCGCCGGTGACGGGTGCGGTCGTTCGCAGTCGGGGGCGAGGGTGCGGTCGTTCGCAGTCGGGCGGTCCCGACGGTCCGGCCGCCCCGCCTACCAGGGCTCGTTCTTCAGCCCGAGGAGGTAGGCGCCGACGTTCGTGACCACGTGGAGGACGGGCGTCATCACGAGGACGGCCGCCAGGACCCCGGGCGTGAACGTCGCCAGCGCCCAGTCGGTGTCGACGACGAAGACGGCCAGCAGCGCCCCGGCGACGAAGTCGAGCTGGTCCAGCCCGGGGAACGCCGCGCCGCGTTCGCGCCCCGAGCGTCGCTTGAGAAAGGAGGCGCCGATGTCGCCGCACATCGCGCCGAACGCGAGCGCGACCGCCGCCGGGAGCGCGAACGTCGGGAGCTCGACCCCGAGGGCGGCGCTCGCGGGGTCGTTGAGCGCGTTGAGCGCCAGCGCGAGGACGACCCCCACGAGGGTGCCGACCGCCGTGCCGCGCCACGTCTTCCCGTCGCCGAGCAGGCGCGCCCCGCGCCACTCCCGACCGCCGTCGATGGGACGGCCGCCGCCGGCGAGCACCGCGGCGTTGTTGGGCACGTACGCGGGCACCATCGCCCAGAACGCCGTCGCGACGAGCGAACCGATCATACTCGGTCCACTCCTGTCGTCGATTTATAAACCACGATCCGTCTCGCCCGGCGGTCCTCGCGGGCGATCTCTCGGGCGGTTACGCGGGCGATCTCTCGAGCGGTTACGCGGGCGAACTCGTGTGCGGTCGCGCGGCCACGACACCGGTCGACGGTCACCGAGACCGCCCGTTTCGACAACAGTGAAGTCGTCGCCGCCCTCATAGCCGGTATGATCCCTCCGATCGCGCGCCGCTTCGTCGCCGGCGAGAGCGTCCCGGAAGTCCTCGACCACGTCCGGGCGTGTAACGAGGACGGCGTCGCCGTCGTCGTCAACCTGCTCGGCGAGCACTACGACGACCCCGCCGACGCCCGCGCCGACGTCGACGCCTACCTCGGACTGATCGACGACATCGCCGACAGCGGCCTCGACGCCCGCGTCTCGGTGAAGCCCTCCCAGATCGGGCTCGAGGTCTCCGCCGATCTGTTCGAGGAGCACTACCGCGAGATCGTCGCTCGCGCCCACGAGCTCGACGCCTTCGTCTGGTGCGACATGGAGGACGCCGACACCACCGACGCCACCCTCGACGCCTTCGAATCGATCGCCGCCGACTACCCGTGGAGCGTCGGCCAGTGCGTCCAGTCCAACCTCAGGCGCACCCGGGAGGACCTCGACCGCCTCGTCGACGTCCCGGGCGAGATCCGGCTCGTGAAGGGGGCGTACGACGAGCCGGCGTCGGTCGCGTACACGGAGAAGTCGCGGGTCGACGAGGCGTACCGCGAGGACCTCCGCTTCCTCTTCGAGCGCCGGGACCGGGGCGTCGCCGTCGGCAGCCACGACCCCGCGATGATCTCGCTGGCCGACCGGCTCGCACGCGACCACGGCACCGACTACGAGGTGCAGATGCTGATGGGGGTCCGGGAGGACGCCCAGCGCGACCTCGCCGCGCAGGGCGTCGACGTGGTCCAGTACGCGCCGTACGGCGACAAGTGGCTCTCCTACTTCTACCGGCGCGTCCGCGAGCGCCGGGAGAACCTGACGTTCGCGCTGCGCGCCGTCGCGGGTCGGTGAGTCCGTCGTCCGGCGCATTCGCGGCCGACGTGCTCGTCGACCCCCCGCTCGCCGAGCGGTCCGGTAGAAGCCCTCTTAAGGGTCGACGCCGCATACCAACGCGATAGATGTCCACGTGGAAACGCGACTTCGCCAGCGGGCTCATCGTGTTGGCGCCCCTCCTAGTCCTCCTCCTCGTCATTCAGTGGATCTACCGCTACATCGCCTCGATCCCACTCATCGAGGGACTCCAGCCCGCGATCATCCCCGGCCCGCTGGAGCCGATCTCCCGTGTGATCATCGCGCTCGCGGTGTTCGCGACCGTCGTCCTCGCGGTCGGCTACTTCATGCGGACGACGTTCGGACGGATCGCGGAGTCCGCCGTCGACGGCGCCATCAACCGGATCCCGGCGCTACGCGTCGTCTACAACGCCTCCAAGCTCGCGATCGAGACGGCCGTCTCCGGGACGGACGAGCTCCAGAGCCCGGTGTACATCGAGACGTGGCCGGGGATCCGCATGACGGCGTTCCGGACCGGCAAGAAGACTCGCGACGGGAAGATCGTCTTGTTCATGCCGACGGCGCCGAACATCACCACCGGCTTCGTCATCGAGGTCGAGCCCGAGCGCATCGAGGAGACCGGCGAGACCGTCGAGGAGGGGATGACCCGCGTCCTCTCGGCCGGCTTCGCCGAGTCCGCGCATCAAGTCCCCGTTCATGAGGAGGCGCCTCCCGACGACGGCCCCGGTCGCCCGGGCGGCGTCGGCGGCGTCCGCACCGACGGCACACCCGGAGAGTCGGAGCGCCCCTCGACGGACGGCGGCAACGACTGAGCGCGCCGGAAGTCGCGTGAGAGAAGGGGGCACGGCGCGCGGCGCGAGGCAACCCGACGCACCGCGGAGCGTCCGAGACCGCGTCGCCTACAGGTACGTGAACCAGTCGTCGTGGTCGTCGGTCCGCCGCTCGACGAGGTCGAAGAACGCCTGCTGCAGCTCCTCGGTGACCGGGCCGCGGGTGCCCGCGCCGATCTCGGTGTCGTCGACGGAGCGGATCGGGGTGACCTCGGCGGCGGAGCCGGTGAAGAACAGCTCGTCGGCGGTGTACAGCTGGCCGCGGGAGATGACGGCCTCGTCGTGGACCTCGTAGCCGCGTTCCTCCGCCAGTTCGATGACGGTGTCGCGGGTGATCCCCTCGAGGATGGACTGCGCCGGCCCGGTGGTGTAGATCTCGCCGTCGTTCACCATGAACACGTTCTCGCCCGGGCCCTCGGCGACGTTCCCCTCCTTGTTCAGGACGATGGCCTCGACGTAGCCGTTCCGGCGGGCCTCCTCGCCCGCGAGCATGGAGTTGACGTAGAGGCCGGTGGTCTTCACGTTCGTCGGCACCTGCGAGGAGGCGTGCTTCCGCCACGAGGAGACCATCACGTCGACGCCCTCCTCGAGGGCCTCCTCGCCGAGGTACGCGCCCCACGGCCAGGCCGCGAGCACGAGGTCGGTCGGGCAGTCCTTCGGCGAGACGCCGAGGGAGTCGTAGCCGTAGTAGGCGATCGGGCGGATGTACGCGGAGTCGAGGTCCTGCCGGTCGAGGAGTTCGAGGGTCGCGTCGGTGATCTCCTCGCGCGAGTGCTCGACCTCCATGTCGTACATCTTCGCGGAGTCGAACAGTCGGTCGAGGTGCTCCTCCCACCGGAACACCGCCGGTCCGCGGTCGGTGTCGTAACAGCGGACGCCCTCGAACACGCCGCTCCCGTAGTGGAGCGCGTGGGTCAGAACGTGGGTCGTCGCGTCCTCCCAGTCGAGGAACTCCCCGTTCTTCCAGATCGTGTCGACGTCCATCTCGTCGAATCCCATAATCTGTGGTTGCGGCCGTCGGTCTTAAATCTGCGACATGCGGAGGACGCGACGACGACGCCCGAACTACCGCCGGAGTCCTCGCTGCTCGGTTATCCGCAGTCGCTGACGGATCGTCGGCGAATCACTCCAAAGCCCCAGCCGGTCGGGTATAAACGGTTGATACCGGGTCGGCGGTGAATCACTCCAAAGCCCCAGCCGGGAGGCGGGCGCACGCTCGCTGCGCTCCTCAGTCGCTCGTTTCACTCGCTCCCTACGGTGCTTCCGTCGCCTGCGCCCGCCTCCCGGCTGCCCCTTTGCGTCCACCCGACCGCAACCGCACCGCACCTCACGCCTCCCCAGCCTCGGCGGACGGCCCGGCGCGGCTCCGCCCGCGCCGGACCGCCGCCTCCCTCGCACGCGCTCCTCGTGGCCGCCTTCGGCGACCACTCGAAGGCGCGCAGGGCGAGAGCAAAGCTCTCGCTTGCAGCCGGCGGCAGAGCCGCCGGCGACGCCGACGGCACCGCGTTCGGTTATTTAAACGCCTCGACGAGGGCCGCGCCCTCGACGTACGGGATCCCGCGGCGGCGGGCGTACGCCTCGGCGTCCGCGGGCGCCAGCGCGGTGCCGGTCTCGTCGTCGAGCATCTCGCAGACCACGGCGGCGGGCGCGGAACCGACCGCCTCGGCCATCGCGAGCCCGAGCTCCGTGTGGCCGGTCCGGCCGCCGAGCCCGTCGCGGTCGCCGCGGAGCACGTGGACGTGGCCGGGCGCGCGGAACTCCGCCGCGAAGTCCTCCGGGGCGTATCCCGCGGGGTCGGCGTCGACGGCGGCGGCCGCGCCCGCGAGCTCGACGATGGTCCGCGCGCGGTCCTCGTCCGTGATCCCGGTGAACGTCTCGCGGTGGTTCACCGGGAGCGAGAAGGAGGAGCGGTCGTCGTAGTCGGGGTCGTCGTCGACCGCGGGGTGATCGAGCGCGTCGGCGAGGAACGGGAGCCCGAACGCGTCCGCGACGGGGTCCGCCACCGCGACGCAGATCAGCCCGCCGGCGTCGTTGCGCATGTGCGCGACGGCGGCCTCGTCGACGGCGCCGGCCGGGTAGACGATGTCCGTCTCGCCCTCCCGGTCGGCGAAGTCGTCGACGCAGACGGGGTCGCCGGCGCGGAAGGCGTCGAGCGCGCGCTCGACCGACTCGGCCGCGTCGGTCGGCTCCCCGTCGGCGGTCACTCCGGCCTCGGCTTCGGGGGCGACCTCCGCGTCGCCGTCGGCGTCGACGTCGGCGCGCATCAGGCCACCTCCGTCTCGGGGGCGTCGGATTCGTCGTCGTCGCTCTCGCCGGGGTCGTCCGCCCGGCTCGTCGCGGCCACCCGGACCTCGATCTCGTCGCCGTCGTCCAGGTCGAGCGCGTCGCGGAGCCGCTCCGGGGCGATCAGCTCCAGTTGGTCGTCGTCGTGGTGGGTCCGATCGGGGACGATCGCGTGGACCTCCTCGTAGCGCTCGTCGCCGGCGACGAGGGTGACGCCGTAACACGAGGCCGCGCCGTAGGTGCGGTCCTCGTCCTCCCACGCGTCGATGGGGACCGCGTCGATGCCGGCCATCTCGCCGCGGCGCCGGACGCTCTCCTCGGTCAGGTCGACGTTGAGCGTGCCCGGGAACGGCTCGTAGCCGAGGCGCTCGCGGAACTGCTCGGCGTAGCCGGGCAGGGTGATGTAGTGGCGCCCCTCGCCCATCCCGCCGGTGACGGCGCCGCGGAGGACGAGCTCGACGTCGGTCTCGAACAGCCGGCGGTAGTCGGCGTACTCGGCGCGGAGGGCCGCCTCGCCCGCGTCGGTGACGCGCACCCACTGGCCGTCGCCGACCACGTCGCGCTCGATGTACCCCGCGGACTCGAGGGTCTGCAGCCGCCGGGAGGCCGTCTGCGTCGAGGCGTCGAGGCGGTCGCCCAGCGCCGCGCACGACACCTTCGTCTCGGTCAGGCCGCCGACGAGCCCGACGTGTTTCAGGGCCGCGATCGCGGCCGGGTCGGGGTCCGTCGTCGCCGTCGCTTCTGCCATAGTCGAACCTCGGTCGCCCGCACGCAAAAGAGTAACGAATATGGGATGCGTCCCAAAAACGTTAAACAGGTTTAGGTTCGCTATCGGGAGCGAACAGGGGACCGTTTCGACTGTATCTCGGGCAGGCGACTACCTAGTTCCGTCGGTATCGGCGGTGCTCGTCGCGAGCTGCGACCGTCGCCGTCGCCTGCGAACCACCCGCGTGCGGGTCGTCGAAAGGTAAGGTACAAATACGAACGGCGATTGGTTCCGGGTGCGGGCTCGTAGATCAGCGGCAGATCGCTTCCTTCGCAAGGAAGAGGCCCGGGGTTCAAATCCCCGCGAGTCCACTCCTTCACTCACTTCGTTCGTTCAGTCGTTCCCTCGCGTGGTCCCGTTCGCTGACGTCGCCGGCGCTTCGCGCCGGCTTCAAGAGGGACCGAAGGCCCCTCTCTGCTCACGGGACCCCCGCGAGTCCGTATTTTTGTTGTGAGCGACGGCGTTCGCGATCCGGATCCAATTTAATTCTCTGTGAGATGGGCGTGCTGTATTCAGCATGCTTTCCGTGAATTGTTACTAGTTGAGGGGTTTCAACAAAATCTTAGTAGTACGACGCGACGTGTGTATAAAATATTTCACGTGGCTATTTTATAAAAGAACCAGCCGTATAGCAAAAAGAAGGTTGCAAGTGTTAAAACGGCAAAAAAGGCAAAAGTGGGTTTCAGACTGAAATCTAAAATGGCTATCGTAGAAAGGAATCCGGTCGCAGTGAGTAGGAAAATCATTAGAACAAGACGCTTAGCTGATTCTTCTATTTCTTTGGCTGGTGTGTTGCCCTCTGCATCATCCAAATAGAATCGAAAACTCAAGAAAACGACCGGTAGGAGTAGCGCTGTGGCTTGAACAAGTGTGAGAGCCACAGCGTCGACTTCAGAGTAATCAGCCATTAATATCTAATATGTGAATGCATTCAAATATAAATCTGTGTTCGGTAACCCCATAGACCGTGGTGACAACAGATTAAATTTTCAACAGAGCCAGATCGATCCAAAGAGAACTACACCAAAACTGGGAATATTCAATTTGCAGTCAAACCGACTGAATGTGCGCCTCGCTTGAATGATTCCGATAATGTGTCTTACCGGGATTCGTCCAGTTTTTAATCTCTAGTTCCCCCGCAAGAATGCTCCGCGACGACACCACCGCAATCTTGCGTCCCTCAGCTCGATACCACACAAGCACGTAGCCGCCGTCCTCGCGACCGAGCGTCCGGTGCTGATCCTCCCAGAACTTGAGCGTCGGCCGGACGCCATTCGTCATCGATCCCTTCACGTCCCACGACCGACCGTCTTCCTCGTCGGTCGCATCGAACTTGAGCCCGCCAACCTCGGGATAGTCAAGCTCGATCGGATAGTTGTCGGCCGCCCACGTCTCGGCGATTTTTCCGTAGTAGCCGACGATGGCGGGGTCGTAACTCATCGGTCGATCTTTTTGGGTTGCGGTTGGCACTCGAGATCTCCTCACGAGTCGAACGTCGATCGACCGAATCCGGTCGTGATCCACCCGCGCGGATCTCCTTGTCGATCGCCTCCTGTCGCTTCAAGTTGTCAGCGAGAGTGATTATTCTGGTGACCGCAACGGCGCCGCCGAGGATCGTGGCGGCCGTCGTTAAGACGAGGCCGATCCCGAGCTTGGGATTGAAGATGTGCTTGACGACGGCGAGATCCCAGCGAACAGCGCATGCACGTCCAGCGACTCGACCGCGGTGTGTACGTCGTCCGCGCGGTCGCCGATGGAACGATTCCTAATCTCCCAGAGGGAATCCGATGAAACCCGCTGGAAGGGGGTTCTCGACGCGACCCCGTGGGGTTCGACGTAGATGTATTCACGATCCGCGATCTATGCACTTCGCCGTGAACTATGGGCGCGAAAGGTGCATCAAATCAAACGAGCTTTCGACCCGATCGGCGCAGTCCCTCGTCGTCGATACTGAGAGTATAAGAACAAAATCGCGTCAGTCGAGATCGACGGGTTCGGGACCCCCATGCATACAGAGGGTTATGAATGACTCGTCGAACTAGCCTCAAGATCACCGACGAACGCGAGCGTCAGCTTGAAAAGGCGAGAGAGGTCGTCGCGAGCGGTCCCAACGACAACCCACCGATGAGCGTGGTCATTGACGCCGTGCTCGCCTACCTGGTGGAGAGTGAAGAGAACATTCGGAACGCTCGTGACGAGTACGACCCAGTGACTATTCAGGAAGTGTGTAACACATCAGCAATTGGACTCGAATACCGAACGCGGATAAAAAGTCGGTGGCGAAATTAGGGACTTGTGTAGTCCGTTGTACTGGAGTTCCCAATATTGATCGGTGAGGCCAGTTCCTCAGTCCGATCAAGAATGATGGAATCACTGGGCGTGTGAATGATCCGTACCCGAACATCAGTGGTGTTGGATCCTCCATTAACACTCGCTTCGACAGAATCGCCTACAGTGAGTGCAGGTGAAACTGTTCCCTCATTACTCTCCGTTCCCGACGCATTGCTAACAATTACCTCTAAGCTATCGGAATCAATCCGATCTCCTCCGTTGTGCTCAATCGTAACGGTGTCTGTGTCCGTGTCGAAACTCACGTCAAGTTGCGCCGTCGGCTGACTATCTCCGAGCGAGTCACCCAGACCGAGCACGAACGTCCCGATGACGGCGGCCAGGATCACGGTGATTGCGACCATGAGGATGACTCCGATAACGGGACTCACCGCGCGGTCGTCCGAATTGAACAGGTTGCTTGGTTTCATAGTTTGAACCCAGCGGTCCACCGATCAAACGGCCGTTCCGTTCCGATCGGTTGCTGGTTACTCTCCGATTAACCGTACCCCCTTATGTACTTACTGGCATAAATATCAGAGGCGAAAATTAGCTCCACACGGTCAACTACGTTGACCTGTAAGCGATCCGTATGGAACCCACGGCCCGGTCCCCCGCCCGAACGTACAGCGATCGCGTCTATCCGGACCCGTGGGAGACGGTCCTCGACTACCGCCGCGTGCGGGAGTACGCCGCCGAGCACCCGAGCGCCGGCCGGGTGCGCGTCGGCAACGCCCTCGACCTCCCGAACGAGCGCGTCAGGGGGTGGCTCGAAGGCACGGTCCCCGACCCGGTCCGAGCGATCGACGCGGCGATCGACCGCGGCTGGCTCGATCCGGACCCCGAGGGCGAGGCGGCCGCCGCGCTCGTCGCGCTGATCGCGCACGTCCTCGCCGGCGGGAGCGTCTCCGCCGAGAGCTACGTCCCCGCGGTGACACCGGGCGAGCTGGTCGACGCCGCGGAGATCCGCCGCGCCTTCGAGCGCGTCGACGTCGAGACGACGCGCCGGAACGCCGACGCCGCCGGCCGCGCGACCGAGGTCGTCCCCACCCGCGACGGGACGGTCCTCGGTCGGTGCCTCGTCACGACGGGCGTGCCGACCGGCGCGAAGACGTCGCTCGACCGGCTCCCGTCGGTCGTGTGGGAGGTGCCGCGCCCGGTCCGACGGTCGTTCGCGCGGACCTACGTCCGCCACCGCGGGCTGAACTACGCGGGCAAGTCGACGACCCGGATTCAGGTCGACCGGCCGGGCTCCTTCGTCGCGGACCTGCGGGACCTGCTCGCGGCCGTGCTCGACGGGCGCGTCACCGCGTCCGACGCCGGGATCACCGTCTCGGCCGACGCCGCGCGGGAACTCGGCGTGGAGTAGCGCCGGCCGCCGTCGGTCCCGTTTTGTTGAAAGCGATTAAATACTCTCGGCGAATCGGTCCGGATATGGGCGTCTCAGAGATACTCGAGGGAAAGAACCTCTCGCATCGCCAGATGGGTGCGATCATGATCGGCTGGCTGGTGCTGGTCACCGTCGTCTCCGTCGAGCTGCTGCTGTACACGTCGTTCAACTTCGCGTAGCGCGCGGTCGACGAGTCCGGCGGACGCGTCCCATTTTTGTCGGTCGTCGCCGTCGGTGCTCGGTATGGTTCGCAACGGCGATGCGCACGACCGGGGGGAATCGGACGCGAGCGGCGAGCGCGGCGGTTCGGACGCCGACGCCGCGACCGACGGCGGCACCGATCGCCGGCTCGTCGCCGGCTGGGAGGGGCGGTACTACGAGGACTTCGCGGTCGGCGACGTGTACAAGCACCCGTACGGGCGGACGGTGACCGAGACGGACAACGTCTGGTTCACCAACCTCTCGATGAATCTCAACCCGATGCATTTCAACGAGGCGTACGCCGCCGAGACGGAGTTCGGCGAGCGCCTCGTCGACGGCACCTTCGTCATCGCGCTGGCGGTCGGGATGAGCGTCATCGACGTGAGCGCCAACGCCACGGCGAACCTCGGCTACGACGAGATCCGCCACCACGCGCCCGTCTTCCACGGCGACACGCTGTTCGCGGAGTCGGAGGTGCTCGACAAGCGCGAGTCCGACTCGCGCGATCGCGTCGGCATCGTCACCACCGAGCTGCGCGCGTACAACCAGAACGACGAGCTCGTGCTCTCCCTGGAGCGCACGCCGATGGTCCTGAAACGCTCGCACGCGCAGCCGAGCGCGGCGCGGCCGACGGGGTGGCCGGCGGGCGTCGGCACCCAGCCGGAGGACCTGGAGTGACCCGGTCGCCCGGCGCTCGCGGCAACTCCGGCGCTCGCGGCAACCCCGGCGGCTACCCTCGAAGCTATCCCCGCCGACGGAGAACGGGCGGCCGATGGACCGCGCCGAGCGACGGATCGTCGCCTTCACCGCCGGCTCGCACGGGCTCGTCCACACCTACGAGCTCTCGATCCCGATCCTGCTGACGGTGTGGATCGCGGAGTTCTCGACGACCGCGGCCACGCTCGGCCTCGTCTCCACGGTCGGCTACGGGCTGTTCGGCGTCGGCGCGCTCCCCGGCGGCATCCTCGTCGACCGGTTCGGCTCCAAGTCGCTCATCCTCGCGTGTCTCGGCGGGATGGCCGCCTCGTTCCTGCTCGTGAGCGTCGCCCCGACCCTGCTCGCGCTCGCGCTCGCCATCGCCGTGTGGGGCGTCACCGCGAGCGTCTACCACCCCGCGGGGCTGTCGCTGATCTCCACGTCGGTCGACCGCCGCGGGACCGCGCTCGGCTACCACGGGATCGGCGGCAACCTCGGCATCGCCCTCGGGCCGCTGGCGACCGCGCTGCTCCTCCTGGCGTTCGACTGGCGGGTCGTCGCGGCCGCGCTCACCGTTCCCGCCGTCGTCGTCGCCGCCTACGGCCTCACCGTCGACGTCGACGCCGCGCTCCCGGAGTCCGCGGTCGTCGACGGCGGCGGCGAGGGTTCGGCCGCCGCCGACGAAACGGGCGACGGCACCAAAGGCGAGGTGTCGCCGTCGACGATCGTCGACGACACGCGGGTCCTGCTCGCCGGCGGGTTCCTGATCGTGTTCGCGTTCGTCACGCTCAGCGGGCTCTACTACCGGACGTTCCTCACGTTTCTCCCGGACCTCCTCGGCGACGCCCTCGGCGGGTTGGTCGACGTCCGGCTCATCGATCCGGAGAGCCCGTACGCCGAGGAGTTCGACCTCGCGCGGTACCTGTACGTCGCCGTCCTCATGGTCGGTGTGCTCGGCCAGTACCTCGGCGGTCGGATCGCCGATTGGGTCCGCCCGGAGCGGGGACTGATCGCTCTCATGTCCGTCCTCGCGGTCCTCGCGCTGCTGTTCGTCCCCGCCGGCGCGACCACCGCGTCGTTCCTCGCGGTCTCGCTCGCGCTCGGAGTCGCGCTGTTCACCGTACAGCCGCTCTCGCAGGCGACGGTTGCGGCCTACTCGCCGAGCGAGGCGCGGGGGATCTCGTTCGGCTACACCTACCTCGGCATCTTCGGCGTCGGATCGCTCGGCGCCGCGCTCGCGGGGACGGTTCTCACCCGTGCGGGCCCCCGCGAGCTGTTCCTCGTGCTCGCCGTCATCGCGGTCGTCGGCGCGCTCGCGGCGGCCGCGATCTCCCGGTTCGCGACCCGGCGGGACTGACGACGCGGGTCGCGCGCGTCGGTCACTCCTCGGACCGGTGGTCGTCGCCTTCGGCGTGGTCGTCGCCCTCGTCGTGGTCACCTTCGCCGTGGTCGTCGCCTTCACTGTGGTCGTCGTCCCCGCCGTGGTCGTCGCCCTCGTCGGCCTCTTCGCCGACCGCTATCCGCACCGGGCCCTCGTCTTCGGGATCGTCGCCGCCGTCGTCCACCGGCGCGTGGTCCGGCTCGTCGCCGTCCGCGTAGTCGTCCAGCGTCGCCTCGCGGTGGTCGCCGCGCTCGCCCTCCAGTTCGCTCAGCGCGTAGCCGACGGCGTAGCCGGTCGATCCCCCGAGGAAGGCGCCGATCCCGGCGCCGATCGGGCCGCCCCGAGCCCCGAGCACCGCCCCCGTGAACCCGCCGACCGTGGCGGCTCGCTCCGCTTCTCGCTCGGCCCGCGTGCGGTCCCGGTCGGCGATCCGATCGGCGGCGTGGCCCTCGTCGTGGTCGTGATGGGTCATACCCGACGGTAGGGGCTCCGACGGTCTATACGCTTCGCCGATAAGGGACGAGGGGGGCGAGCGGAGCGATCAGACCGTGTGTTTCGCCTCTTCCGCGTCGTCGACGACCTCGATCCCGCGGTTGTTCACCGCGTGGGGGTCGAGCCCCTGCTCCTGCAGGAACTGCTTGTAGATGCGTTCGACCGTCTCGCCGTCCTTCTGTCGGTCGCTGGCGTGGTCGCACAGCTCCACGAGGTTCTCCGGCACGTCGTTCTCGTGGACGATCCAGTGGTTGATCGTGTCCGAGAGCCGGCGGATGGGCGAGGTGAAGTGGCCGTAGATGTCGAAGTTGAGCGCGTGATGGCCGCCGAACGGGTCGTTCATGTACTTCGCGCGGGGCATCACCTTCAGCACGGCGCGCTGGATCTTGTTGAGCTGGCGCCCGGGCGACTCCTCGAGGGCGGCGTTGACCGCCTTGCGCGGGTCGTCGCCCCACGCGCTACCCGGGATTGAGACCCCGTCGAGCTCCTGGATCTCCGTGAGCGCCTCGCTCCACTGGTCGGGGGTCGGCTGCGGGTGGACCCGGTACATGGCCTCGACGCCGCGGTCCCACATCAGGGTGTGCGTCACCGCCTTGTTCGCCTTCAGCATCGACTCCTCGATGATGGTGTGCGCGCGGTCGCGGCGCGGGTTCAGGACGAGCGAGCCGTCCTCCTTGCGCTGCTCGTGCATCCGGTCGGCGAGCTCGAAGGCGAGTTCGTTCTCCTCGCCGAGGGGGAGCGAGGGGTCCTCCAGCCGCTCCTCGCACTGCTTGTAGGTGAGCCGCTCGTCGGAGTTGATGACGGACTTGTAGATGTCGATGTCCTCGAACGAGAGCGTCTCGTCGTCGATCTCCATCTCGACGGTGTGCGCGAGCCGGTCCTCGTTGGGGACGAGCGAGCAGACCGTCTCGGCGAGCACCGGCGGGAGCATGTGGATCGTGTAGTCGGGCAGGTAGACGGTGTTCGCCCGCTTCACCGCCTCCTCCCACATCGCCGTGTCGGGCGTGACGTAGTGGGTGACGTCGGCGATGTGGACCCACAGCCGGTAGGCGCCCTCCTCGCGCTCGATCGAGATCGCGTCGTCGAAGTCCTGCGCGTCGACGGGGTCGGTGGTCCAGGTCGTGAGATCGCGGAGGTCCTCGCGCTCGTCGATCTCGGCCTCGATCTCGTCGTACACGCCCTCGGTCCGGGTCTCCGCCTCGCGGAGGACCTCGTTCGGGAACTCGTCGGGGATCTCGAACTCCTCGAACAGGTCCGCCCGCTTGACGGCGAGGCGGTCCGCCAGCTCCGGCGTGATCGTCACGGGCCCCTGGTCCTCGGCGGACCCCGGTTTCGGCTCGTCGTCTGACATACCGGGACCAACGCGGGTCCGTTAGAAAGGCCTGTCGGGGGCGCAGGAGCGGCCGCGCCAGACCGGGGGCGGGAGTGTCGGAGGCGTCGCCCGCCTACCCGACAATCACGCCGAGGACCGGCGAGAGCGCGACCGCCGCGACCGTCAGCGAGACGAGCCCGAAAACGACCGGCACCGCCGACCGCCACCAGCCGGAGCGCGGTCCGGCGAGCGCTCGCGTCGCCGACCACGAACGGCGATCCGCCGGCGATCCGCGCTTTCACCTCGCCGACCGGCGCGTCCGGGAAGGCGGTCGCGTCGCCGACGACCGCCACGGCGTCGCCGGGGCAAAGAACGCGCTGGCGGTATCGACGCTTCGGGTCGCTTCCGACGGTTACCGGGCCGAGCTCCCACCCCGTCTCCGACTCATCCACCGCCTCCACCGCGTCCGTGAACCGGCGGACGCGCTCGGGCGGCGTCTCGTCGGCCGCGACTTCGACGTCCTCGTCGACGCCGAACGCGAAGCCGGCGGCCGCGGGGTCGACGCGAACGCCGACCCCGTCGACGACGACGCGGAACGGGACGCCCGCCTCGCCGGTGTCGATCGAGACCCACGATCGGCCCCTCCCTTGGCTGCGGTACTCCGACACGTCGTACGAGCAGCAGAGGCACCGCTCGTCGGTGAACAGAGCGGGGAGCGTTTCGGGGTCCTCGCCACCCGTGTCACCGCTCTCCCCGTCGTCTCCCCATCCGCCGGACCCATCGGGCGCGTCCGACGCGGTCTCGGCGCGTCCGGTGATCCGCACCCGGCGGTCGCCCGGCTGCAGCGACCGGGGATCGGTCGCGGTCGCGCGGGCGACGCGGAGCGCGTCGAGCGAGCCCCGTCCGCCGTGAGCGAGGACCGCGAGCCCGACGAGCAGCGCACCGACGCCGATCAGGGTCGGGAGGGGATCGATCGGGCCTGGATCGGAATCGGGGGGACGGCGGGCGTCAGGTGGAGGGACATGCGTGCGTCCGGTTTCGAACGGCCCGAGGAAGGCGTGTCGGTCGGCGAGGCGAAGAGCGGTCCGGACCGAAGCGCGCTACCGGTCGCGGTCCGACGGTTCCCGGTCGCGATCGGATCGGCCGCGAGACTCGGCCGAGTCGGTGCCCTCGTCGGGCGCGACCGCGTCCGCGTACCGATCGAGGAACTCCTCGCGCGAGAGCCCGTCGGCCTCGATCGAACAGACGAGCGACTCCAGCCCGTCCCGGGGCTGGTGGCAGAGGTCGTCGTCGCAGTCTGTACAGAGGTACTCGAACTCCTTGTCGCGCCGGTTCCAGCGGTCCCCCTCCTTGTCGTACTCGCGCGCGTCCTCGCGCAGCAGCGAGTCGCCGCACGCGATGCAGGTCACCGTCCGCCGGTCCCGGCTCTTCCGGGATCCCCACATGTGCGCTACCTCGGTCCCACCCTACTTAGCGTTTGGTGCGGAGCGGTCAGACCCGCGTCGCACGGGCGTCGTTCGAGGCGGACGCCGGCGACGTGCACACCTATAACGCTGGCACCGCTCCCCCCGGTATGACGATCCGCGAATCCGACCTCCCCGGCGTCGGGAAGAAGTTCGAGATCGAACTCGACGACGGCGAGATGATCGTCGTCATCCACAACACGGGTAAACGCGAGCTGTTCCGCCGCCCCGACCCGGACGCCGACTCGGAGAAGGTGTTCGAGTTCGGCGACGACCTCGCCCGGACGATCGGGTCGATCGTCGAGGGCGCGTACTTCCAGCCGGTCGAGCCCGACACGCAGGAGACGACCCTGCCCGGCGGCATCCTCCTGGAGTGGTACGAGATCCAGCCGGGGTCGCCGCTGATCGGCGAGACGCTGGAGAGCGCGGACATCGGCGACCGAACCGGGCTCGCCGTCGTCGCGCTCCAGCGCGGCGACGGGGTCGTCGACAGCCCGAGCGCGGACACCACGCTCCGCGAGGGCGACACGGTCATCGGGGTCGGAACGCCCGAGGACTGCGCGGCGTTCGAGGAGCTCCTCACCGGATGAGCGGCCGCGACGACGCGGTCGGGGCGGCCCCTCGGGTCGCCCGTCTCGGGGGTAGCCGGTAGTGGCGCTGCTCGACGTCGGCGTCATGTTCGGCGCGGTCGCGGTCGCCGGGTGGGTCGCGAACCGCGCCGGTCAGTCCGTGATCCCCTTCTATATCGTCGCCGGGATGCTACTCGGGGAGTTCGTCCTCGGCCGGCTCTCCCTGCCGGCGGTCGGGACCGTCTACGTCCCCGAGACGGAGTTCATCGCGCTCGGCGCGGAGCTCGGGATCGTCTTCCTCCTGTTTTTCCTCGGGCTGGAGTTCAACCTCGACCGCCTGCTCGCGCGACGGCGCCAGATCGGGACCGCGGGGACGATCGACCTCGCGAACTTCGGGGCCGGGCTCGTCCTCGGGTGGCTCGTCTTCGGCGCGTTCCTCCCGGCGTTTCTGACCGCCGGGATCGTCTACATCTCCTCGTCGGCGGTGATCACGAAGTCGCTCATCGACCTCGGCTGGATCGCCAACGACGAGGCGGAGCCGCTGCTCGGGACCCTCGTCTACGAGGACCTGTTCATCGCCGTCTACCTCGCCGTGGCCTCGGCGCTCGTGCTCGGCGGCGGCGACGTGGGCGCGGCCGCGACGGACGTCGGGATCGCGATCGCGTTTATCCTCGTGCTGCTGGGGGCGGTCCAGTTCGGCACGCCCGCGTTCGACCGGCTGCTGGCGACCGACAACCCGGAGTGCGTCGCGCTCAGGTCGATCGCGACCGT
>NZ_NHOX01000023.1:0-27588 GCF_002252745.1 Halorubrum sp. Ib24
GGCGGTTTGGCGATCACGGGCGCGATGAAGACGCTAAACGGGGGGGCGTCCTCGGAACCGGCTCCGCGACCGCGACGTGCCCGCGTGCCGGTCCACCGCTGCTCGCTCTCGGCCCGGCCCAGGGGAGGGCCGTCGAGGGGCTTGACTCGACCTGCGGGCTCGCTCGGACGCGACGCTGCTCGGCGAGGGGGGTTCGTCCGTGCTTCACGCGACGGCGTTCGCGGACCGCGGTGAGGGGTCACCGTCGTTCTCCGGCGACGAGCTGGTGGCACTTCCTTCGGGGCTTCGGGCGGCGACGGGTCGGCGTTGGCTAGACCGTTCCGGGGCGTCCTCGACGACGACGGCGACGTGATCCCGCGAGTCGGACTCCTTCGAGGCGCGTCGGCCGACGGCGCTCTGGGGGCGGAGCGACGCGACCGATCGTCTCCGGGAGGTATGCGGCGGAAGGTGCGGGAGGCTCTTGGCGCTCGACGCGCCGGCGCTACGTGTTCGGCGCCGACGGGCTGTCGCCGTTTCTGCGCGCGAGGGACGCCGGCACGCTGCACTGGATCCGGTGTGACCATTAACCCTTATTCGCCCCCCCGGCCCCTCCCCCTCCGGGCATGAACGAAGCGGACGGTGCGGGGAGCGGCTCGCGGGCGTGCGAGGACCCCGCCTCGGGACGACATCGGCTCTCGGCTCGGTCTCCGGTGAACGACGGGTGGCCGTCGAGACCGGGGAGCGGGACGGGGACCGGGCGGCACGGTCCACGTGTCGGCTGGCGCTCGGCGGGCTCCCTTCTCGCCGCATGGATTCGCGATCGCCGGAGGACGTCCGGGACGCGCTCGCCGGACACTGGGTTCGAGGTGGCATCTCTCAGGGCGTCGACCCGGGACGAACTGGACGCGGACGAGCAGTTCTTCCGGCGTGAAGAACGGTTTTATCGCGGTCGCCTCGGGAAGGGCGGCGTCGGCAGTCGGACGAATGGCCGTGAACGCGCCGCGGCTCTCGAGCTCGGCGCCGCGTCGGGCTCTTTACGCCGACGTGTACGGCCGAACGTCCCGCGGATGGTGTCGGCCGAGGAGCGCCCGCAGACCGACGGGGAGACGATCGTTCCGCCCGAGCGCTTCGCGTGAAGCTGATGAGCATGGACTTCCTCACCGGCGAGGGACACCCCGTCATCTGGCGCGGGCCGATGGTCCACAAGATCATTCACCCAGCTCGTCAGAGACGTGGAAGTGGGCGATCTTTGGACTACGTCGGTTGGACCTGCCGCCGGGCACCGGGACACCAGCTCACGATCCTCCAGACGCTCCGCTGACGGGCGCCGTGATCGTCCGACGCCGCAGGTCGCGCTCGACGACGCGGTGGAAAGGCCTCCGGATGTTTCGCAAACAACGACACGAACGTGCTCGGAATCGCCGAGAACATGGCCGGGTTCCGCTGTCCGACTGCGGGTGCTTCCACGAGTCTTCGGCTCCGGCGGGCGGGAAGGCTGGCGCAGGAGCACGAGCTCCCCTTCCTAGGCGGCCGTCCCGCTCGGACCCCGCGGTCCGGACCGGGGGGCGACGAGGGCGAGCCGGTGGTCTCGGCGGAGGGCGAGACCGCCGACGCGTTCCGCGTGATCGTGGGAGAACGTCGCGAACAACGCCGGCGTCGTGCGCCGAACGCGGGGTTGTGAGCGAAGGCGATGAGCGGGAACGGAGCGAGTGCGGACGGCGACGGGGAACGGGACGGCGACGGGCGGCGACCCCGCCGACCCCTCGACGCGCCGGCGTCGACCCAGGTCGTCCCGGAATCGTCGCCGACGCGGCGGACGAGGCGTTCCCGACGACGACGAGGGTCCGCGCGTTCCTCCGCGGAGGTCGCGGCCGACGTACGGACGGCGACAGCTCAGATTTTTTGAGCAAGCAGCTCTCGGCGATCCTTACCGGCGTGTCGGACCTGTACGATTCGGGAAGAGCGACTTCCCCGGGAGGAATGATCTACCTGGAACGTCCGGCAATCATGCGATTCAAAAGAGCAGGGCGGAATCAGAGCGATTAGGAGGTATGTTGACAGTGGAGCGTACGACTGAGAGGTTTTATCGATCGCTTATAAATGGAAGCTACGGGTTGCCGTGGTGAGACTCGAAATCCTCAGCACTCGGGCGGTTACACGGTTGATACTGGATCAACGGCTGACACCTCCAAAGCCCCAGCCGCGGAGGACGGCGCACGCTCTGTCGTTTCGAACGGCGGCGGAGCGCCTTCGTGATTGGGTTCGTCAGAACGGCAGAGCGTTCTGACTGCTAGCCGGAAATCTCTGATTTCCGGCGATGGACGAGACGCCGGAGGGTCTCGAACCACGCACTTCGGTCGTTCGCTTCGCTCACTCCCCTCCAGTGCTTACCGTCAGTCATCAGAACGCTTCGGCGTTCTGATTGGCTCACGAGAGCTTTGCTCTCGTGAACGCCTGGCCGCCCGCCTTCCCGGCCTGCCCCTTTGAGGTCCCGGGCCCGGCCCGCACCGCCAACGCACCTCACGCCTCCCCAGCCTCGGCGGGCGGCCGGCGCGGATCGGCCCGCGCCTTTGCCCGCCGGCCTCCCTCGCACGTGCTGTCGCGGCGCGAGCGCCGGCTTCCAGGAGGGACCGAAGGTCCTCGCGGGCTCGCCGCGCGGGCGGCGGGCCTCGCAGGGCACGCGCCGCGCGGATATGTATAAAAGCGTGAGCTCGATCCGGCGTTTCTCTGTCGATCACACCCGTTCGTCGAGTATCGTCTCGTCGCTGTGGCGGACTTCGACGCGCTCCGGGACCGGCGCCTCCGCGAACTCGATTATGACCTCGTAGGGGTGGGCTACGGCGACGTCCGGACACGCTTCCTCGTCCCAGTCCGGGTCGTCTTCGGCGGTCAACCGGACCAGCAGGCGGTCGGCGTCGAGCGTCGCTTCGATCAGCTCGATCCGATAACACTCTCGCGAGCCGTCGAGCAGCCGTCCCCTGACGGTGAGCCGCGGCGGGTCGGCGTCGACCGCGCGGATCAGGACGGCGGCGTCGTGTGGATTCGGTTCGTCGGATTCGAACTCCCCGGTGTGTTCGCGGCGCAGCGTAAGTTCGGCGCCGTCGACGGTGTCGGGGACTTCTCCCCACGGCGGCACGGGACAGCCCGCGAGGGGGGCGGTCGAGACGGCCGTCGCAGTCGCGAGGAGGGCTCTGCGGCGCATGGCGGGGAACGGCCGGGCGGGCGAGGTAAGCTTTGTGACGGGACGATCCCACCGATCGATCGTTTCATACTGATAGCACGTCTCACGATAATACGTATGAGCGACGACGACCGGATCCCCGTGACCGTCCTCAGCGGGTACCTCGGCGCCGGGAAGACGACGATGGTGAACCACCTGCTCGCGAACCCCGGCGACAGGCGGATCGCCGTCATCTTAAACGACATGGGCGAGGTGAACGTCGACGCGGAGCTGGTCGCCCGCGAGAACGACGAGGAGGGGATCGTCGACCTCTCGAACGGCTGTATCTGCTGTCGACTCCAGGACGACCTGCTGAGCGAGGCCGCGACGCTCGCGGAGTCGCGGGAGTTCGACTACCTCCTCGTGGAGTCGTCGGGCATCTCCGAACCGATCCCGGTGGCGCGGGCGTTCACGGAGGGGACCGATGCCTCCGAGATCGACCCCACCGAAGGCTTCCGGCTCGACACGATGGTCACCGTCCTCGACACCTACGGGTTCTGGAAGGAGTTCGACGCCGGCGAGAGCCTGCCGGGCGACGGGGAGCCGGCCGCGGACCGACCCCTCGCGGACGTGCTCGTCGAGGGGATCGAGTTCTGCGACGTCCTCGTGTTGAACAAGACGGACATGGTCCCGGACGAGGTCCTCGACGAGATCGAGTCGGTCGCCGACCGGATCGGCCCGCGGGCGAAACGGATCCGGACGAGCTACTCCGAGGTCGACCCCGGAGCGGTGCTCGGCACGGGACGGTTCGACTTCGAGACGGCCAAGCGGTCGCCCGGGTGGAAACGCGCGCTCGCGGAAAGCGAGGCGGACGGGCACGGCGGGGAGGAGGAGGCTCACGGCCACGATCACGACCACGCCGAGGGCGCCGCCGCGGCCCACGGGGTCGACTCGTTCGTCTACCGCTCCGCGAACGCCCTCGCCCCGGAGCCGTTCGCCGACTGGCTCGACGACTGGGACGGCGCCATCGTGCGGGCGAACGGCGTCGCGAACGTCGCGGGCACCGACGAGGTCATCGGCGTGAGTCAGGCCGGCCCCTCGGTGCAGGCGGGGCCGATCGGCGAGTGGGGACCGGACGACGACCGCCGCACGCGGCTCGTGTTCATCGGCAGCGAGATGGAGGAGTCGCGGATCCGGCGAGAACTCGACGACTTGGCGGCGTCGGACCCCGAGGCGGTCGAGGGAGCGAGCGCGTTCCCGATCTGAATCGGTCCCGAGAGTCGGTCGGGCTCAGATTCCCAGTTCGGCCTGTAAGTCGTCCCACTCCTCGTGGAACCCGTGGGTGGACTCGGTCTCGGTGCCGACCGCCGACTGGTAGACGTCGTCGTACTTCAGCAGCTCGCCCCACCCGTCGTGGAACGCCCAGTTACAGTACTTACACATACGGGTGACAACGCGAGGGAGCGACATACCGGTTTCGCCGACCGTGGTGAGAGCGACTGTCGGGAGCGCGGGCGGTCGCGCGTCTCAGGGGCTCGGGCGGTTGCGCGTCCGAGAAGCGCCGGCGGTCGCGCATTTCGGGTCCGCCGACAGAGTGAACCCCGTCCGTGACGTACGGTAGCTATCGACGTGGCTCGGCCGCGGCGACACTCCACTATGGTCACATACAGGCGGGGCGGACACGTTCAGAGCGACGACGAGGCGGTCGAGCGGCGCTGCGAGCACTGCGGCTGGCACTGCGTCGCGGACGGGTATCCGGAGCTCGTCTCGCGGTACCAGTCGCATCTCCGGGCGGAGCACCCGAAGGCGTGGCTCCGGACCTGATATCGGTGGCGGAAAAATCGGAACAGCGGATGCGAGGCGGCGCCTCGGCGACTCAGGGTTCGAGGAGGACCTTCGTGACGCCCTCCTCGCGGGCGTCGAACGCCTCGTACATCTCCGGGGCCTCCTCGAGGTCGACGCGGTGCGAGACCACCCAGCTCGGGTCGGCACGTCCCTCGATGATCATGTCGCGGAGGTACCGGTTGTACGACTTGACGTTACACTGGCCCGTGCCGCATTTGAGGCCCTTCTCGAAGAACTTCCCGAAGTCGATACCGAGCCGCCCCTGCGCGGCCATGTCGTCGGGCGCGCCCGGGTCCTCAGGGACGTAGAGGCCGGGGATGCCGAGCTCGCCCGTCGGCCGGACCACGCGGATGAGGTTGTTGATCACGACCGCCGGGTTCTCCTTGGCCGGCTGGTAGGAGTAGTCCTCCGTCTCGGTGTCGACGTTGTCGGGGTCGGTCGCCTGATACCCGACCGCGTCGACGCCCTTGTCGACCATCCCGCCGTGTTCCTCGATGATCTGGTCGACCGGGTCGCCTTCGGAGAAGTCGATGGCGGTCGCGTCGCAGTGGTCCTCCGCCAGCTCCAGTCGGCTCGGGACCTGGTCGACGACGTAGATTTCGGCCGCGCCCTTGATCTTCGCGCTGTACGCGGCCATCAGCCCGACCGGCCCGGCGCCGAAGACCGCTACCGACTCCCCGGGCTGGAGGTTCGCCAGTTCGGTGCCGTGCCAGCCGGTCGGGAAGATGTCCGCGAGCAGCGAGAACGCGTCCTCGTGTTCGCGCCCCTCGGGCAGTTTCAGCGCGTTGTGGTCCGCGTACGGGACGCGGAGTTTCTCGGCCTGTCCGCCCGGATACGGCCCCATGGCGACGTAGCCATCGGCCCCGCCGGCGAAGCCGGGGTTGACGTTGGTACAGAAGCCGGTGTACCCCTCCTCGCAGTTCTGGCAGAACCCGCAGGAGACGTTAAACGGCATCACCACGCGGTCTCCCTCCTCCAGTGTCGAGACGGCCTCACCGACTTCGGAGACGATCCCCATGTTCTCGTGGCCGAACACGATCCCCTCCTCGGCCGCGGTCCGACCCTCGTACATGTGCAGGTCGGAGCCGCAGATACACGACGTCGTGATGTCGACGACGACGTCGTTCGGGTGTTCGATCTCCGGGTCATCTACCTCTTCTACGGCCACGTCGTACGGGCCTTGATAAACAACAGCTTTCATGATGTGATCCAACCTAACGGAAAGCTTCGAGTATTCTAAATGTTTTTCCGTTACATAGATAGTTAATAAATTATGGTACAATTCAATTAATCGTCATGTACGTCGCGGTCGGCTGCCGGTGTGCCGAGGGGACGCAGCGGCGCGTCGACGGGGAGTCCGGCGGAGCGCAACGACTTTCCTGCGGCACGGTAAACGGAGGGTATGGACTGGCCACACGACCCCGACGGCGAGCAGGGCAGAGAGGGCAGGCGGCAGTACGGCCACGCCGTGCTCGCGAAGAAGATCGACGAGGAGGAGGACTTCCCGCTGTCGACCGCGGAGTACGTCGAGCAGTACGGGGACCACCCGATCCGGATCGACTACGAGACGGTCGTCTCCGTCGAGGAGATCTTCGAGGGCGTCGAGAAGGAGGAGTTCGCGGACTTCGTCGAGTTCCACCAGGAGCTCGGCCGCGTGATGCGCGAGAACGGCTACTGGTTCTACGAGGGTGCCGACCAGTTCGTCGACGGCAGCGCCTGAATACGAATCGGGGATAAACGTCTCGGACGCATCAGTCGTTCTCTTTTAAAATAACTGCTTCGACTTGTGAACCACTCCAAAGCCCCAGCCGCGAGGAGTGCGGAGGCGACGCAAGCACGCAGGAGCGGATGGACGAGCGGACTGATGGAGGCGCAGCGAGCGTCCGCACTCCTCGCGGCTGCCCCTTTGAAGGTCCCCCCCAAACCGTCCCGCGACCGCACCTCCACGCTCCCAGCCGCGCGGTTCGCGCTCTTCGAGCGCTCCGCGTCCCTCGCACCGTCGGTTCGCGGCCTTGTCGGCCGCTCACCGGGGCGCGCCACCGCAGTTGTTTTATATAATTATTCTCGACGCTGTCCGCAGTTCTTCGGACGACGCGAAGGCCGGCGATCGGACTCGCGGACCGACCCCGACTCTTTTAAGCCCGACCGGGGCGCCGGCCGGACATGAGCGCGAACGGATGTCATCCTCGCCCACGGAGAAGTTCCCCGGCGCGCGAAGACCGCGCTCGTGCGTGATTGCGCTACGGCGACCAGGACGTGCGCGCCGTCCTGACCGCGCCGCGCCGGCGGAGCGCGTATTTGCGCGACCACGTCCCGGACGTCTCGACGCGCCGATCGTCGGGGTCGGTTCGGCGAGGCGCACGCGGCCGCCGACGGCGACGTCGACGCCTTATATATCGGGATCGCGCCGATCGGCGGCGGCTTCGACGAGTCCTGGCGGTCGGACGTCGAGGCCGCGATCGAGGCCGGCTGCGACGTGGTGAGCGGGCTCCACTACTTCCTCAACGAGGACGAGGAGCTCGCCGCGCTGGCCGCCGAACACGGCGTCGACCTCGTCGACGTTCGCGAGCCGGACGACGACCTGACGGTGGCGACGGGCGCCTCCGGCGACGTCGACGCCGACGTGGTGTGTACGGTCGGCACCGACTGCTCGGTCGGGAAGATGACCGCCTCGCTGGAGATCGTCGCCGCCGCCCGCGAGCGCGGGATCGACGCGGCGTTCGTCCCGACCGGCCAGACCGGGATCATGATCGCCGGCTGGGGGAACCCGATCGACCGCGTCGTCTCCGACTTCACCGCCGGCGCCGTCGAGGACATGCTCGTCGAGGTCGGCGACGACTACGACCTCCTCGTCGTCGAGGGGCAGGGAAGCATCGTTCACCCCGCCTACTCGGCGGTCACCTGTGGCATCCTCCACGGCTCGATGGCGGACGGGCTGGTCCTCTGTCACGCCGCGGGGCGGGAGGCGATCCACGGGTACGAGTCGTTCGCGCTCCCCTCGCTTCCGGAGTACGTCGACCTCTACGAGGGGCTCGCGGCGCCCGTCCGCGAAGCGAGCGTCGTCGCCGGCGCGCTCAACACGAAGGACGTCGACGACGACGAGGTGGCCGCCGACGCGGTCGACGCCTTCGGCGACGCGGTCGGCGCTCCCGCCGCCGACCCCGTCAGAGACGGCGCCGACGGGATCGTCGACGGGATCGTCGAGGCCGGGCTCGGCGGGGAGACCGTCGACAAATGAGCCTCGACACCGCGTTCGAGCGGGTCTCGCTTCCCCTCGAGGACCCGTTCACGATCTCTCGGGGCACCCAGACGGAGGCCGAGAACGTGATCGTCCGGATCGCGGACGAGGGCGGGATGACCGGCGTCGGCGGGGCCGCCCCCTCGGCCCACTACGGCGAGACGGCCGACACCGTCGAGGCGGTGCTTCCGGACCTCCTCGCGGTCGTCGAGTCCGTCGGAGACCCGCACGCGATCCGCGAGATCGAGTCGCGGATGGCGGCGGCGATCGGCGGCACCCGCCGCCCGGGCGCCGTTCTCGATCGCCGTCACGACCTCGCCGCGGAAAGCGGCTCGGCGTCCCGCTCCACAGCTCTGGGGTGCTCGACGCTCGGCCCGCGCCGGCGACCTCGTACACCGTCGGGGTCGACGAGACTGGAGCGCGTCCGGAGAGAAAGCCTGCGGCCGCTGGTCTGAGGCCGGCTACCTCGATCTCTCAAGATCAGATCTCGGCACCGACCGGGATCCGCGATTTGCTGTATCGGACGCCGTCCGCGAGCCGCGCCGACGCTCGACTCGCGTCGAGGCCAACGGAGGCGTGGACGCCCCGCGAGCTTATTCGAAAAATGAGCGGAAGTGGCTCGCGGAGCGGGACGTTGGGGTTCGTCGGAGAGCCTGGTGCCCGCCGCGGACCCGGAGGGGCTCCGGTTCGTTACGGAGCTGGTCCGCTCTCCCGATCGCCGCCGACGAGTCGTGCGTGTACGCTGATACGACGTTCCCGCGATTCGCCGACCGCTGCGACATCGCGGAACCTTGAAGCTGATGAAGACGGCGGCCTGCCGGAGGCTGATGACGGATGATCGCGCCGGCGCTGCGCCCACGGCTGGAGGTGGATGTGGCGGTGCATTGATCGAGGTTTCGAACGCTGTCTAATCGCGGCGGCCGCCCAGCTCGCGCCGCTTCTCGACTACGCCGACCTCGACGGCTCGCCTGCTGCTCGCCTGAGGACCCGTATTGGACGGGATCGTGGATGGGAACGGTGAGATTTCCGCCTCGAATGGACAGTGAGCGGGGCGGGGACCGGGCGCGCTCGGAGTGAGGCGGAAGTGAGACGGCTGCGGCGACCGGCGCCCGGCTTCGTAGTTCCGCGGCTCGTCGGCGGTCGGACCTCCGACTCCTCGAGTTTCGACGTCGACCTCCTCGTCGGCACCGCGTCCCGTCGGATGTCGCTCGAGGTCGTCCGTCGATCTCCGATTCGACTGTCCGCCCAGTTCGGTCACTCGACTTCCCGTTCGTCGCGGGCCCCGCTGTGCTCTTCGGCTCGCCCTTCCCGAGCTCGCCCTTGAGCGTCTCCAGTTCGGCGTCGACCTCGCTGTTCGTCGAGAGGCTCTCCAGCTCGCGGTCGATGCTGTCCTTGTCGGAGAGCGCGTCCTCGAACGCGCCGGACTCCTCCAGCTCGTCCATCGCCTCCGCGCGCGCCTCCATCTCCTCGGTCCGCTCCTCGGCGCGCTCGATCGACCGGCTCACGTCCTCCATCTCGTCGCCGACGCCGGTCATCGCCTCCGAGACGCGCGAGGACGCCTCCGCGGCCTCATAGCGGGCCTTCATCGTCTCCTTCTTCGTGCGGAACTCCTCGATGCGGTTCTGCAGCTTGTTCTTCTTCTCGACGAGCTGATCCTGGGTGTCGTTCAGCTCCGCTATCTGCCCTTCCAGCTCCTCGATCTGGGCCATCTTCGACTTCTTCTTCTCGAGGGCCTTCCGCGCGAGGTCGTCGCGGTCCTGCTGGACCGCCTCGCGGGCCTGTCGGTTGTGCTTCTCGACGTTCTCCTCGAGCTTGCGCTTCTGGATCTCCAGGCGCTTCTTCTGGGTCGTCAGGTCGGCGATCCCCTGCTTGACGTCTTGGAGCTCGTCGCGCATCTGTTCGTACGAGTAGTCGAGCGACTCCGTCGGATCCTCCGCCCGGTTCAGGAGGGCGTTCACCTTCGAGCGGATGACGTAGGAGGCGCGCGAGAGGATTCCCATAGTCCGTCATACGCGTTCCACCCGTTAAAACCTCATGTGGTTCGCGGCCCCGCGTCGGACCGAAAGGAGACCGAATTGAGGCCGAAAACGCCCGGAACGGGGGCGAGATCCGGCCGTCGGCACCCGTCGGTCGCCAGCACCTGAAGATTTATTCGGGGTGTTGTACTATTTCGCGCATGGATATCGGCGTACTGACCGTTCCATTGGGCGGAGAATCGACCGAAGACGCGGCCGCGTACCTCGACTCCATCGGGGTCGACGCGGTCGAACTCGGCGTCGGGGGGTGGCCCGGCGAGGACCACGTCGACCGCGAGTCGCACCTCGCCGACGAGGCCGCGCGCGAGGACCTGCTCGGCCTGCTCGACGAGCACGACCTCCGGATCTCGGCGCTGGCGACCCACAACAACCCCCTCCACCCGGACGAGGAGCGCGCCGCGGCGGCGGACCGCGAACTCCGGGAGGCGATCGAGCTGGCCGACCTGCTCGGCGTCGGCACGGTGACCTGCTTCTCCGGGCTCCCCGCGGGCGCGCCCGGCGACTCGACGCCGAACTGGGTCACGGCGCCGTGGCCGAGCGAGCACGCCGACGCCCACGAGTACCAGTGGGACGAGGTCGCGATCCCGTACTGGAACGACCTGGCGAAACACGCCGACCACCACGGCGTCGACGTCGCCATCGAGATGCACCCGAACATGCTCGTGTACGAGCCGACCGGGATGCTCGCGCTGCGGGAGGCCACGAACGAGCGGATCGGCGCCAACTTCGACCCCTCGCACCTCTACTGGCAGGGGATCGACGTCACCGAGGCGATCCGGTTCTTGGGCGAACGCGACGCGATCCACCATTTCCACGCCAAGGACACGAAGGTGTACGACGCGAACGCCCGCGTGAAGGGCGTGCTCGACACGGCGGACTACACCGCGGAGGCCGACCGCTCGTGGCTGTTCCGCTCGATCGGCTACGGCCACGACGAGGCCCACTGGAAGGACGTCGTCTCGACGCTCCGGATTGTCGGCTACGAGGGCGCGCTCTCGATCGAACACGAGGACTCGCTCACCTCCTCTCGCGAGGGGTTAGAGAAGGCGGTCGACGTGCTCGATCGGGCCGTCTTCGAGACGCAGCCGGGCGACGCGTACTGGGCGGAGTAAGACGGAGGACGCAATCATGACACGGGAACCACTCAAGATCGGCGTGCTGGGGTATCGCTTCATGGGCAAGGCGCACGCGAACGCGCTGGCGCGGCTTCCGATGTTCTTCCCGGACGCGCCCGACGTCGAACGTCACACGCTCGTCGGGCGCGACGAGGGGGCGCTCGCCGACGCCGCGGACCGCTTCGGCTTCGCGCACACCGCGACGGACTGGGAAGACGCCCTCGACGAGGTGGACGTGTTCTACAACCTCGGGCCGAACCACGTCCACGCGGAGCCGTCGATCGCGGCCTTGGAGGCCGGCGTTCCGGTCCTCTGCGAGAAGCCGCTCGCGCCGACCCTGGACGAGGCGGCGGCGATGCGCGACGCCGCGGCGGACGCCGACGTCCCGGCCGGCACCGCGTTCAACTACCGGTTCGTCCCGGCGCTCCGCTACGCGAAGGGGCTGATCGAGGACGGCGAGCTCGGCGAGATCCGGCAGGTCCGCGGGCGGTACCTCCAGGACTGGCTCGCGGACCCCGAGGCGCCGTGGGCGTGGCGCATGGACGCCGACATGGCGGGCTCGGGCGCGCTCGGCGACCTGGGCGCGCACACGATCGACCTCGCGAGCTTCCTCGTCGGCGACGAGGTCGGCGGGATAGACCGCCTCTCCGGCCACCTGCAGACGTTCGTCGACGAACGGCCCGTCTACGAGGACGGCGGCGACGTCGACGAGGGCAGCGAGGGCGGCGATGGCGGCGACGCCGCAGTCGCGGAGTACCGCGACGTGACCGTCGACGACGCCTACTCCGCGCAGGTCGCCTACGAGTCGGGGGCGATCGGGACGTTCGAGGCGACCCGGTTCGCGACCGGTCACAAGAACGACCACGCGATCGAGGTCCACGGCTCGAAGGGGAGCCTGAAATTCTCCTTAGAGCGGCTCAACGAGCTGGAGGTGCTCCGCGAGGGCGACCGCGGCTACCAGACGGTGCTCGTCACCGACGAGACGGACCCGTACGTCGACCGGTGGTGGCCCCCCGGTCACGTCATCGGGTGGGAGCACACCTTCGTCCACGAGAACTACGAGTTCTTACGCTCTGTGTCCACAGGAAATATACCGGACACGTTCCCCACTTTCGAGGATGGGTATGAGGTCCAGCAAATTCTTGAGGCGATCACAGAGGCCGACAAACGTGGGGAATGGGTGAATCTGTAGCCGCGAGACGCTGCGGCGTTCCGAAGGCACACCGCGGTGTGTGTTGCGTCAACAAACGCTGATATCTAACTATTCTCGTTGATTCGCTCGGCGACCCGGTCCGCGATCTTGTCCATCAATTCGTCGCTTTCCATAATCGCGTCCATATTCTCATCAAGCGCCGACTCGACCACCTCGATCTCTTCCATCGTTTCGCCGCCTTGTGGGTCGGCCTGCTTGTACGACTCTTCGATCCCTTCCGTGATTTGCGACTTCGCGTCTTGTGCGTCCGGTGTGTATACCGTCCCACAGCCCGGGCACGCCTTCGCCGACCCCGGCAGTGGTTCGTCACAGGTGATACACGTCGCTGGGGTCAGCGCCGAGTCGTCTTTCTCCACTTCGTACCCGTGCGATTCCTCCACAGCGAGATTGAACTCTTGGTCCGACAGGTGTTGGTAGGTCGTTTCCATCACTCGCGAATCCTGATTGTGACCGATGAGGAACTTCACCTTCGAGTCGTCCATATCGTAGTCGCGTTTACATGTCGTCACGAAGAAGTGCCGGAACGCGTGAGGGTTCACGTCCTTCTCAACGTCCGCTCGATCGGCGAGTACTTTCAGCCGGGTCATGAGTGATGTGCGACCGAGATAGTCGCCCGCAGACACACCATTCGGCCGGTTCGATCCCGGCAGCCCGGTGATGAGGTAGTCGTCGGGATCACCGGTCGGGTGTGAGCGTGTCCATTCACAGACGGCTTTCTGTGCGCCTAGTAGCGGTCGTTTCTCGCCGATCTTGTCGGCTCCCTTGAGTCCTAAATCATCGGTGTTCAGCCGGTACCGGCCGCTTTCCCCCTCTTTGGGATCCACGTCTTTCAGCCGAAGGGTTTGGATCGCTCGGACACGTTGGCCCGTGTACGCCAGCATATCGATGAGGCACTGGTCGCGCCAGTTGGAACACGCGCTTCGCATCGCCTCCACGTCGTCGCCAGTGAGCACGTCCTCCGGCTCGATCGTCCCGTTCGGGTTCTCGACTTTGACGAACACGATCCCGTCCGGGTCCGCGCGGGCGGCGTCGCCGTGGTAGCGAAGGAATTTGATGAGCGCCGACTGTCGCTGTTTGATCGTCTTGTCCGCGAACCCGTCGTCCTTCCACGTCGCGAACTGTTCGTTGAACGTGCCGGTCGACACGTCGAGTAGATCGTCGTCGAGTTCGTCCGTGAGCAACCGCAGCGCGCGCCCGTAGGACACAAGCGTCGACGCCGCTTTCGTGTCGATCTTCCCGTTCTTGGTGTGTTGATACCCCAAATCCTCCGGATCAAGCGCGCGGAGGAACTCGGTGAGCGCGTCGGCGTCGCCGTCCGGAAGTTTGGACACGCGCTCTTTTTCGGATTCGTATCGGTGTCGCGGATCCGTTGCTCGTCCCATACTCCACCGTCTCATGCGAACATCTTGTAATTTATCCAAGACCATATACGTATGAACCATAAGTTCCTCTCGGTGGTCGCCGAGGGCGGCGAGTTCTCGCCGTCGTTCGCGGAGGGGTACGAGGTTCAGAAGACGCTCGACGCGATCGAGCGCTCCGACGAGCGCGGCGAGTGGGTGTCGGTGGAGTAGGTCGCGGCTCGGTTCGATTCGTCCTCGCGCTCGTCAGAACCCACCGCCGCCGCCGAGCGGGTCCGCTCCCGGCTCCTCCTCGGCCCACTCGCTTATCGCCGAGTCCTCGCCGTCGTAGGTGCCGAGGGTCTCGCGGGTGTCGAACGCGACCGGCTCCCAGACCACGTCGAACTGCTCGTTCCCGGTCGCGTTCGACACGACCACGCGATCGCCGGGCTCGACGACGCCGTCGCCGGGCCAGGCCCCGAACTCGACCTCGCCGTCGGGGTCCTCGCCGCGCACGTACAGCTCCTCGGCGGCGACGGGGTCTGGCCCGGCGGCGACGACGACGATGTCGCCGCCCTCGCGTTCGACCTGGAACTCCGCGTCCGGCGGCGCGACCCCGTCGATCAGGCCGAACATCGCGGCCCCGACGATCGCCAGCAGCAGGACGACGACGCCGACGAGCAGCCCCGTGCCGGCTATCGGGGTGAACCCCCGCTCGTCGTTCCGAAAGGCGCGCATTCGACTACCGCTCCGCCCGGCCCGGTATAAGTGTTTACCCGCCGCTTATCAGACAGGAGAACGAGCTGACGCCGACGCCGACCCGGCGAGGCCGACTCTCCCGTCGTCGGTCCGGGCGGGCGTCGCTCCCGAACCGGAACCCCGTTATTCCACCCGGCCGAAAGGCGCACGTGACTTCGTGGATCGACGATCCGGCCGGGGGCGGGCGCGGGGACCGGGCCGGGCTCGCTCGCGCTTGGGTCGAGGCGCTCGGCCGGCCGCGCCGCCTCTTCGCCAACGGCGTGTCGCCCGGCGATCAGGCGCCAGCGCTGACGTTCGCGGTCGCCGTCGCCGGCGCGTTCACGCTCGGGTGGGTCGTCGCTGACCCCACCGCAGTCCCCGGAATCGTCGTCTCGGTGCCCGTCTCCGCGCTCGTCGCCTTCCTCGTCGTGGTCGCGCTCGCGGCCCCGGTCGGGCTTCACCTGACCGCGGCGGTCGCGACGGTGAGCGTGATCCTCGCCAACGTCGAGGTGCGCGACGGGCTCTCGCTCCGCGACCGCGGCGGGGTCAGCGAGACCGTACAGGTCGTCGCGTACGCCAGCTCGCCGATGGCGCTCGCCGGGCCGCCGGTCCCGGCGCTGCGGATCGCCTGCGGCGCGTACGCGGCCGCTCTCCTGCTGATCGGGTTCCGCGTCGTTCACGGGACCTCGTGGCCGCGCACGCTCGTCGCCGGGATTCCGCCGGCGCTGCTCGGCTACGGCGTCGGCTACCGCGTGATCGCGTCGGCTCGAACCCTCTTCGCGTGAGCCGCCCGGCGGTCGCCGAGGCGGCCGAACCGGTCGCGGCAGGGCCGGGCCGAGAGTCGCCGCGGCGACCGTTTCCGCCGAGAGGCTCCCGCGAGGCTTTCGACAACCGTTTTAGGCCCGAGGCTCTCGGTGTACTCAAATGGGATCTTGCATCATCTGTGGCGTCGACGTCGACGGCGGCGGGCGTATCTGCGACCCGCACCAGGAAGACGTCGTGTTCGACTACCGCGGAAACTCCCCCGACCAGCTCGTGTCCGACCGATTCTACCGCGGCGTCGTCGACGGCTACGCCGAGTTCGGCGTGTTCGTCGACCTCGCCCCGGGCGTGACCGGCCTGCTCCACCGGTCCGAGCTGGACCGACGGCTCGACAGCCTCGACTGGGAGCCCGGTGACGAGGTGTTCGTCCAGGTGAAGGGCGTCCGCGACAACGGGAACATCGACCTCGCGTGGTCGATCCGACAGGCCGACCGCGAGTTCCGCGGCGTGCTCGTTCAGGACGGCGACACGGAGTTCCTCCCCGAGGAGGACGGCGACGACGCGGGCGAGGAGGCGACCGAGGACGACCGCGCCACCGACGAAACGACCGAAGATGTCGTCGACGAGACGACCGAAAACGAAGGCGCCGTCGACGAAACGACCGAAGACGTCGCTGACGAGACGACCGAAAACGAAGGCGCCGTCGACGAGACGACCGAAGATGCCGCCGACGAGACGGAGGGAGACGCGGCCGACGACGCGACCGGGCCTGACGAGACGGGCGACGCTGACGAGGGCGAGAGCGTCGACGCCGAGCCGGTCGAGGACGCGACCGACGCCGAGGAGTCAGCGTCGAGCGAATCCGAGTCACCCGACGCGACGGACGACGACGAGCCCGACGAGCTCGACGGCGACCGCGAACGCGTCGAGATCGGGACTCTCTCCGAGGCCGTCGGCGACGCGGTGCGGATCGACGGCGAGGTCGTCGGCGTCCGACAGACCGGCGGCCCCACCGTCTTCGAGGTGCGCGACGAGACCGGCGTCGTCGACGTGGCGGCGTTCGTCGAGCCGGGCGTCCGGGCGTACCCGGACGTCGAGGTCGGCGACGCGGTGCGGATCGACGGCGAGGTCGAGAGCCACCGGGGCGACGTGCAGGTCGAGTCCGAGGCGCTCGTCCTCCTCGAGGGCGAAGACGCGGAGTCCGTCCGCCGCCGGCTCGCGGAGGCGCTGACCGACGAGGCGCGTCCCGAGGGGCTCCAGCCGCTCGCGGGCGACGAGACGGTCGCCCAACTCGCCGACGGACTGCTCGACGCCGCGGAGGCGGTCCGCCGCGCGGTCCTCGAATCGCGCCCGATCGTCGTGCGCCACCCCGCCACCGCCGACGGCTACGTCGCCGGCGCGGCTATCGAGCGCGCCGTGCTCCCGCTGATCCGCGACGAGCACGCCAAGAGCGACGCCGAGTACCACTACTTCACGCGCCGCCCGCTCGACGACCCGGTGTACGGGATGGACGCGGCGACGAACGACGCGACCCGCATGCTGCAGGACCGCGACCGCCACGACGAGAAGCTCCCGCTGTTCCTCCTCGTCGGCACCGGTTCGACGGTCGAGTCCGCCGACGGCATCGACCTGCTCTCCGTCTACGGCGTCGACGCGGTCGTCGTCGACGCGGAGGTCGCCGACCCCGAGACCCGCGAGGCCGTCGACACGCTCGTCTCGCCGGAGATCGAGTCGGTCGAGGGCGACCTCTCGACGGGCGCGCTGGTCGCCTCGCTGGCGTCCGCGATCAACGACGAGATCCGCGCGGACCTGCGGCACCTCCCGGCCGTGAGCTACTGGGCCGAGACGCCCGACCGCTACGTCGACCTCGCCCGCGACGCGGGCTACGACGTCGAGCGCGTCGCGGAGCTCCGCGAGGCGGTCGCCCTTGAGGCGTACTACCAGTCGTACCAGGACAAGCGCGAGCTCGTCGCCGACCTCCTCTTCGAGGACGGCGGCAACCTCGCGGCGCACGTCTCCGAGCAGTTCCGCGAGAAGCTGGAGACGGAGGTCGAGACCGCGACCGCCAACGTCGTCACCGAGGCGGTCGACGGCGTCGAGTTCGACGTGCTCGACACCGACGGCTACACCCACCGGTACGACTTCCCGCCGACGCCGCTCCTCCTCGACGACCTCCACCGCCGGCGCGCGAACGGCGAGGCGCACGCGACCGTCGGCATCGGCACCGACGAGCTGTACATCCGAACGAGCGAGGGCGTCTCCGTCCGCGACGTGGCCGAGCGCGCGGCCGAGCTCGCGCCCGCCGCCGACGTCACCACCGCTGGGCTCCGCGAGGGCAAGATCGAGTTCCTCTCGGGCGAGCGCGACGCGGTCGAAGATGCCGTCGTCGCCGCCGTGGCCGAGGCGTTCTGAGCGGGGCACCGTCCCGGTCGCGCTCGGCGAGCGCACTCACCGCCGCGTGAACGGTCCCGGCGGGAGGATGAGATCGTCGAGCTCGGAGAGGTGTTTCACGTTGAAAACGACCTTCAGCTCGTCGCTCAGCGGGTAGCCGTTACACGAGAGCCGGAACCCCCGCTCGGCGAGCTCGTCGGGCATGATGTGGTTCGCCGGCTGCGAGAGCTCCCCCTCGACGAGGTACACCGCGCAGTTCGCGCAGGCGCCGCCGCGACAGGAGAACGGCCACTCGAACCCGCGGTTCTCCGCCGCCTCTAACAGGCTCTCGTCCGGCTGGACGAGCAGGCGTCCGTGCTCGGCCGCGCCGAGGTCGGCGTGCGACGCCCGCCGGAAGAGGTCGTCGTCGTCGAGCGACCAGCCGTAGTCGGCGAGCGCGTCGTAATCGAGGAACTCGACGCGGGCCGGCTCCACCTCGGCGGCGTCGCCCTCCTCGTCGGTCAGGTCGACGTCGGCGGCGGCGACCGCACCGTCGTCCCCGTTTCCGTTCCGCTCCCGCTCGTCGAGCTCCCGATAGGCGCGCCTGACGAGTTGGAACTCCTCGAGCGTCCCGCCTCGGTCCGGGTGCGCCTCCTTCACCCGGTCGCGGTAGGCGCGCTCGATCGCGGCCTCGTCGGCTTCCTCGTCGATTCCCAACACCTCGAACGGCGAGACCATTCCCTACCGAGACGTAGTCGAGTGACGCACATAAACGCCCCACAAGGCGGCAGCGCGGGGAGGCGAACCGGCCGGGGGTCGGTCCGCGAGTCGATGGTTTAAGAGCCGCGGCGTCGAGGGATCGATCGATGGGAAACGCGGACTTACGCGACCTCGCGGCGATCCGGGACGTCGCCTTCGAGGAGATCGAGGGGAGCGTCGTCGCCGTCGACGCGCACAACTGGCTGTACCGGTACCTCACGACGACCGTCAAGTGGACGGCCGACGAGAAGTACACCACCGCCGACGGCGTCGAGGTCGCGAACCTCATCGGCGTCGTCCAGGGGCTCCCGAAGTTCTTCGAACACGACCTGATCCCGGTGATGGTGTTCGACGGCGCCGTCACCGACCTGAAGGCCGACGAGGTCGCGGACCGACGCGAGAAGCGCGAGCGGGCCGAGGACCGGCGAGCGGCGGCCGAGGAGCGCGGCGACGCCGTGGAGGCCGCCCGACTGGAGGCCCGCACCCAGCGGCTTACGGACACGATTCAGGAGACGACGCGCGAGCTGTTACGCCTGCTCGATGTGCCGGTCGTCGAGGCCCCGGCCGAGGGGGAGGCCCAGTGCGCGCGCATGGCGGCGACCGGGACCGTCGACCACGCCGGAAGCGAGGATTACGACACGCTGCTGTTCGGCGCCCCGACGACGCTCCGACAGCTCACGAGCAAGGGCGATCCGGAACTGATGGAGCTCGCGGCGACGCTCGACGAACTCGAACTGGACCGGCAGGGGCTGATCGATGTCGCCATGCTGTGCGGCACCGACTTCAACGAGGGCGTTCACGGCGTGGGGCCGAAGACCGGCCGTGACGGCGGTGAAGGAGCACGGCGACCTCTGGGGCGTCCTCGACGCGCGCGGCGCCGAGATCCCGAACGCCGCGGAGATCCGCGAGCTGTTCATGGACCCGCCGGCGGCCGACGTCGCCGTCGACGCCGACGTGAACCCCGACGTGGAGGCCGCCCGCACCTACGTCGTCGACGAGTGGGGCGTCGCGGCCGACGAGGTCGAGCGCGGGTTCGAACGCATCAGGGAGTCGCAGGTCCAGACCGGACTCGACCGGTGGTCGTGAACGGCGGGGCCTCGGCGGTCGCGATCCGCCGCGCCTCCCCGCGTTGCGGACGAGCGGAGCGGCGAGAAGCCGGCGCGGTGGCCGCGAACATACCTTTTATTTCCCCTCGCGGGAAGGGAGAACCACACGTTTCGTGGACCACTTCTCGACCGCGGATCCCGCCGGTCGGCGTCTCCCGGGGGCGGGCCAGCCGCGACCGCACGGCGCGGACGTGCGGGTCGGACCGAGTGTCCCACGACGACCCCTTTCACCAATGAGCTTCGAAGTTCCCGACGAGTTACGGTATCTGGAATCGCACGAGTGGACCACGACCGGCGGCGACAGCGTCCGCGTCGGCGTCTCCGACTTCGCGCAGGACGAGCTCGGCGACGTCGTCTTCGTCGAACTGCCGGAGGTCGGCGACGAGGTCACCGGGGGCGAGCCGTTCGGCGTCGTCGAGTCGATCAAGGCCGTCTCGGACCTGTACGCCCCCGTCTCGGGCGAGGTCGTCGCCGTCAACGAGGACCTGTTCGACCGCCCGGAGCTCGTCAACGAGGACCCGTACGGCGACGGGTGGATGATCGAGATCGACGCGGTCGACGGCGGCGACGCCGAGGGGCTCCTCGACGCCGACGAGTACGACGCGCAGATCGCGTAGCGAACCGGACGGCGGAACGGACAGAGCGGGACTCGCCAGCGGACACACGACAATGAGAACCTCACCCTTCGACGGACGATCCGGTACCGGACGACAGAGCGACGGCGGGCGCGCGGGAGCGGACCGACGTACGGGAGCGAGCCGACGCGCGGCGGGCCGACGCGGGGGATCGGACCGATGAGCGGAACGAGCGGCACTCCGTACGCGCCGCACACGGACGAGGAGACGGCGGCGATGCTCTCGGCGATCGGCGCCGAAGACGAGGAGGCGCTGTTCGACATCCCGGACGACGTCGCCTTCGACGGCGATCTCGGGATCGAGCCGCGCACGGAGCGGGAGATCCGCGCGGAGTGTTCGCGGATCTTCGGTCGGAACGACGACCTGACGGAGTTCCTCGGGCGCGGCCACTACGGCCACTACGTCCCGAGCGTCGTCGACCACCTCTCGGACCGCGCGGAGTTCCTCACGAGCTACACCCAGTACCAGCCCGAGATCTCGCAGGGGTTCCTCCAGGCACTGTTCGAGTACCAGTCGATGCTGGTGGAGCTCACCGGGCTCCCGGTCGCGAACTGCTCGATGTACGACGCCGCGACCGCGCTCGGCGAGGCGGCGACGCTCGCGGACCGGGTCCGGTCGACCTCGGGCGACACCGTCCTCGTCCCGGAGCAGCTCCGCGAGGGGAAACGCGAGGTGCTCGCGAACTACTGCGCCGGCGCCGACCTCGCTATCGAGCCGTACCCGATGGCCGACGGCAACGCCGACGTCGACGCCCTCGCCGAGCGCGTCGGCGACGACGTCGTCATGGTGTACGCCGAGAACCCGACGGTCCGCGGTTGTATCGAGGAACGGCTCGCGGCGGTCGGCGACCTCGCGGCCGACGCCGACGCGCTGTTCGTCCTCGGCTCGGACGTCGTCTCGCTCGCGGTCCTCGAGGAGCCGGCGAGCGTCGGCGCGGACGTCGTCGTCGGCGAGGCGGACGCGCTCGGGCTCCCGACCGCCTACGGGATGGGGCTCGGGATCTTCGCCTGCAGCGACGAGTTCCTCCGGCAGGTGCCGGGGCGGCTCGTCGGCGCGAGCGAGGACGCCGGCGGCGACCGCGCGTTCACGCTCACGCTCCAGACCCGCGAACAGCACATCCGGAAGGAGCGGGCGACCTCCAACATCTGCACGAACCAGGCGTGGGTCGCGCTCCGGGCGGCGATCCACGCGGCGGTGCTCGGGCCGGACGGCCTCGTCGACCTCGCGAACGACTGCGTCCGCGAGTCGGCGGCGCTCGCCGACCGGATCGACGGGCTGAACGGCGCCGTCGCGCCGGTCCACGACCGCCACCACGTCCGGGAGTTCGCCGTGCGCGTCGACCAGCCGGCCGCGGCGATCGCCGAGGACCTGGAGGCCGAGGGCTTCGCGGTCCACGTCGTCGACGAGCATCTCCTGCAGGTGTGCGTGACCGACCTGAACGCGGCCCGGACGGACGACCTCGTCGCGGCGTTCGAGGAGGTGATCTGAGTGATCCACGACCAGGCCAGCTACGACCGGGACGACGAGGACGTCCGGGAACCGCTGCTCTCGGAGAAGGGAGAGGCGACCGTCGACGTGACCGCGGATTCGCCGCTCCCGGACGACCTGACGCGGGACGAGCTCACGCTCCCCGCGCCCTCCGAGCCGGAGATCGCCCGCCACTACACCCGCCTGTCGCAGATGAACTGGGCGATCGACTCCGGCCCGTACCCGCTCGGGAGCTGCACGATGAAGTACAACCCGAAGTTCACCGAGGACGTCGCGGCCGACCCGAACGCGGCGGTCCACCCGGACCGCTCCGAGCGGTCGACGCAGGGGAACCTCGAGCTCCAGTACCGGCTCCAGGAGCTCCTCGCCGAGATCGGCGGGATGGACGCCGTGACGCTCCAGCCGCCGGCGGGCGCGGCCGGCGAGCTCACCGGTATCCTCGTCGCGAAGGCGTACCACGAGCACCACGGCAACGACCGCTCAGAGGTCGTGATCCCGGCATCGGCGCACGGGACGAACTTCGCGACCGCCGCGACCGCCGGCTACGACGTGGTCGAGCTTCCCTCCGGCGACGACGGGCGGGTCGACGTCGAGGCGCTGGATGCGGCCGTCGGCGACGACACGGCGGCGCTCATGTTGACCAACCCGAACACGGTGGGGCTCTTCGAGCGCGACATCACGGAGATCGCCGAGATCGTCCACGACGCGGGCGGGCTGCTCTACTACGACGGCGCGAACCTCAACGCCCTGCTCGGCCGCGGTCGACCCGGCGACATGGGGTTCGACGTGATGCATTACAACGTCCACAAGACGTTCGCGACCCCCCACGGCGGCGGCGGCCCGGGCGCCGGCCCGGTCGGCGTCGTCGACGAGTTGGCCGAGTTCCTCCCCACGCCGCAGGTCCGCGAGAACGAGAACGCCAGCAGGTACGAGCGCTTCGAACCCGCCAACACCATCGGGAAGGTCCACGGCTTCACCGGCAACTGGCTCGTCCTGATCAAGGCGTACGCGTACGTCGCCCGACTCGGCGACGAGGGGCTCTCGGACGCGTCCGCGAACGCCGTGTTGAACGCGAACTACCTCGCCGAGCGGATCGACCTGGACGTGCCGCACGGCCCCTTCCACCACGAGTTCGCGGCGACGCCCGGCGAGCGCGACGCCGCCGACGTCGCCAAGCGCATGCTCGACTTCGGCGTCCACCCGCCGACGACGAAGTGGCCGGAGATGGTCCCGGAGGCGATGCTGACGGAGCCGACCGAGATCGAGGGGCAGTCCTCGCTCGACGACCTCGCCGAGGCGTTCAACCTCGCGTACGCCGACACCGACGAGGCGCTCGACGCGGCTCCGAACCGGACGGCCGCGAGCCGCATCGATCAGGTCTCGGCCGCGCGGAACCCGCGGCTCTCGTGGCAGGCGCTCGACGACGAGTGAGAGGGAGCGGCGGGGGGTCGACCGATTACGGATCCGTCACCGGGACGCCGGTCCGCTCGGAGCCGCGGGCCGCGTCGCCGTCGCCCCCGTCGTCGAGCCCGTCGATCGACGAGCCGGGGGCCCGGAGCGCCGATCCGGAGCGGGGACCGTCGGCGTCGAACGGCGGCCCCTTCTCCACGAACCGTCGTAACACCTGCCCCTCGGCGCGATGGAGCGTCTCGCTACAGGTCGACTTGGCGATGTCGCGGTCGGCGGCGAGCTCGGTGAGCGTGCACTCCCGCGGCGTGTCGTAGTACCCCGCCTCGACGGCGGCGCGGACGAGGTCGCGCTGCGTCTCGGTGAGGACCGGGGTCGGCTCGTCATCGCCGGTCGACTCGACGGTCGCGCCCGCGGCCGCGAGCCGGCGCCCGAACGCCGAGAGCCGCTCGCGATCGTCGACCACCGCGAGGGTCGCGCGCGCCGTCGCGACCTCGACCCGGCGACTCGATCGGGAACCGCCGGCCCGGCGGCGGCGGCGACGTACGACGGGGGCGGGGCGGCCACGCGGGCGACCGTCTCCGCCTCGCTCTCTCCGACGATATCGGCGTCGTCCACGCGGTCGTGACCGCGGAGGGCCTCGACGGCCTCGACGCGGCCGATCCCCGTCGCCGCCAGCCCGGTGACGTCGCCCTCGTCCCCCGCCACGGTCCCCGTGACCCGGAGCGACGCGTCGGGGGCGGAGCGGGAGGCCTCGCCGAGCCAGGAGTCGGCGGGGAGGTCGAGCCGCAGTCGCGTCCGGCTCATCGGTTTCGCCTCGCGGCGGCCTTCGTGCCGTCGTTTCTTGACATTCGTCTGACGGTACGGCGCCTCGCTCCCTCCCGGTGTCCCTTCATTCGTTTCGATCTTAAGTAGTCGGTCGGCGGCCCGAGATCGTCGAGATCGGTGCATCGAAGTCGAGCGCGGCCGACCGGCCCCACATGGAGACGACGGACGCGTTCACCGGACTCTCGTGTGTCGACTGCGGGGAGACGTTCGACGCGGCGACGGCGACCCACCGCTGTCCCGACTGCGACGGGATCTTGGACCCCGCGTACGACTACGACCGGATCGACCTGGCGCCCGCGGCGCTCGCGGAGCGGCCCTTCGAGTCGATGTGGCGGTACGCGGACCTGCTCCCGTTCGCGCCGGAGACCGCGGTGTCGCTCGGGGAGGGCGCGACGCCGCTCGTCGAGTGTCCCGCGCTCGCCGACGCGATGGGCGTCGGGCGGGTCCTGCTGAAAGACGAGGGCGCGAACCCGACGGGGACGTTCAAGGACCGCGGGCAGTCGCTCGCGATGACGGCCGCGCACCAGCACGGCGCCGAGGCGGTCGCGCTGAACAGCGCCGGCAACGCGGGGCAGGCGGCGGCCGCGTACGCCGCGCGGGCGGACCTGGACGCGCACGTGTTCCTCCCGTCGCGGGCGGGATTCACGCAGAAGGCGATGACGGAGGTCCACGGAGCGGAGCTCACCGTGGCCGGCCCGATGGACGGGAACTCTCAGATCGGCGACGCCGGGGCCGCGTACGCCGAGGCGATGGACGACCACCCCGACTGGTACTCGACGAAGACGTTCGTCACGCCGTACCGCCACGAGGGGAAGAAGACGATGGCGTTAGAACTCCTGGAGCAGCTCGACTGGGAGGCGCCCGACGGCGTCGTCTACCCCACCGGCGGCGGCGTCGGGCTGGTCGGGATGCACAAGGCGGCCCGCGAGGTCCGCGATCTGGGGTGGACCGACGGGCTCGTCCCGATGTACGCCGCGCAGGCGGCCGGTTGCTCGCCCGTCGTCGACGCCTACGAGGCGGGCGCCGACAGCCACGAGCCCGTCCCCGACGACGAGGTCGACACGGTCTGTAACGGGATCGCGATCCCGGACCCGGGCGCGAGTCACCTGATCCTGGACGCGGTCAGGGAGTCCGACGGCGGGGCGGTAGCGACGACGGACCGGGAGATCCTCGACGCCGCGGTCGACGTCGCCCGGACGGAGGGGCTGGAGGTCGGCGCGACCTGCGCGGCCGCCGTCTCGGGGGCGTTCGCGCTCGCGGAGTCCGGGGAGTTCGGCCCCGACGACACCGTCGTCCTGCTGAACACCGGCGCGGGCAACAAGGACGTCGACGCGCTCCGAGCGCACCTCGGCGAGCGCGAGGCGGCCGCCGAGAGCGGAGCGGAGAACGTCTGATCGCCCGAGCGACCGGCGGCGACGCCGCTTCGTCGGTCGAGCACCGCTCACATCTCCCAGTAGTCGACGTCGCCGTCGGTCTCGTAGTACCCCTCAAACGAGCGCTCCTCGCGGCCGCCCGGGGGCGAGCCGACGTAGACCCCGAATGTACCGGAATCGGGATACACCGTCACGTCGGGCTCGGTCATCGTCGACAGCGCGAGGTACCGCACCGGCTCGTCGCTATCGTTGACGACGCGGTGCGCGCCGGACTCGTCGGCCGCGAACGCGACGTAGTCGCCCGCCTCGATCGCTTCCGTCTCGCCGCCGTGCCGGAGGGTCGCCTCCCCCGCGAGGACGTAGAGCGCCTCCTCGTTGGCGGCGTGGTAGTGGTACGGCCACGACTTCGCCCCGGCGGGGAGCTCGTAGAGGCTACAGCCGATCCCCTCGCCGCCGGCCGCCTCGGCGAGCTGCTTCCGCCGGAACCGGGTCTCGCCGCGGTCCGTCTCCGTCCAGTCGAGCTCGTTCTCGGTAACGCGTCCCATGTGCGCGGCTCTCGGCCGGCGAGCAAAACGGTTTGGGGGGTCGCGCGGGTCGGCTCGCGGCGCCGGGCGGCCGCCGAACCGGAACCACTACGGCGGGCGGTCGCCACCCCTCGCGCATGGAACTCGGCGTCATCGGACTCGGGCGGATGGGGCAGATCGTCGTGAACCGGTCGCTGGCGGCGGGTCACGACGTGGTCGCGTTCGACCTCTCGGCGGAGGCGACCGCGACGGCGGCGGAGGCGGGCGCGACGCCCGCGGACTCGGTCGCCGACCTCTGCGACCGGCTCGGCGAGGAGAAGCGGATCTGGCTGATGGTGCCCGCCGGCGACGCGGTCGACGCCACCCTCGCGGACCTGGAGCCGCACCTCGACGGCGACGACGTGGTCGTCGACGGCGGCAACTCCCGGTTCCACGAGTCGGTCCGGCGCGCCGAGGAGACGGACGCCGCCTACCTCGACTGCGGCACGTCCGGCGGCCCCGCCAGCGCCGAGGCGGGCTTCTCGCTGATGATCGGCGGCCCGGAGTGGGCCTACGAGGCGCTCGTCCCCGTCTTCGACGCGGTCGCGACCGGGCCGGACGGCCACGACCGGATGGGCGAGTCGGGGTCGGGCCACTACGTGAAGATGGTCCACAACGGCGTGGAGTACGCGCTGATGCAGGCGTACGGCGAGGGGTTCGAGCTGCTCGCCGAGGGGCGGTACGACCTCGACATGGAGTCGGTCGCTCGGACGTGGAACAACGGCGCCGTCATCCGGTCGTGGCTCCTGGAGCTGTGCGAGGAGGCGTTCCGCGAGGAGGGGTCCGACTTGGGCGACGTCGCCGACCGCGTCGCCGGCGGATCGACCGGCACGTGGACGGTCGAGGAGGCGCTCGAACAGGAGGTCCCCGTCCCGCTCATCTACCAGGCGCTCGCCGAGCGGTTCGACTCGCGGAACGAGGGTCGCTTCTCTCGACGGCTCGCCAACCGGCTCCGGTACGGCTTCGGCCGTCACGAGGTCGCGCGGCGGTCGGACGGCGCGTAACGGCCGGCCGGCCGGCTCCGATTTTTTAACGGCCGTCGCGGGGCGGTCGATTATCAACGTCACTCACGCGCCGGGTAACGCTTATATACTACCGTGCCAGAGGTTATCACGCATAGCATGTTCGAGCGATTTTCCAGCGGCTACTATCTGGGGGAACTGTACGTCGAGCCCCACGACGGCGACCGCGCCGTCATCCGGCGGGCCGACCACGAGCAGGTCAACGAGCAGCTCTACGCGGACGGCGAGGGGGTAGAGCGACTCGACGCGCCGCTCGTGATGAAGGTCGGCGCCGGTCACATCCCGGTCGCCGGCGACGACGACGTGCCGAGCGGGACGCTCGCGCTCCCCCACGAGTTCGCGGACGAGACCCTCCCGGACCGGAAGAACGTCCTGCTGGCGGACGCGGATCGGGCGGAGGCGCTGTTGCGCTGGGAGGGCTGGGAGCCACACGTGAACGCGTGATACGAGAACGGTTCTGTCGATTCCGTTTTCTGTGGCGTCTGCGCTCCAGTTAGTGGTTTATAAATAATCGACCGCGGATCGGCGGGAAACAACTCCGAAGCCCCAGTCGCGAAGACGGCGCACGCTCGCTGCGCTCCTCAGTCGCTCGTTTCACTCGCTCCCTGCGGTGC
>NZ_NHOX01000037.1:0-26881 GCF_002252745.1 Halorubrum sp. Ib24
CGCGCGTGCTCCTCGCGCCCGAAGGGCGCTCGGAGGCACGCGCCACCGCGGTTGTTGTTTACAACTGATCATCGTCTTCGCTTATTGATATTTAAATATCGTCTCGCCGATTCCGCGGCCCGGACACCGAGAATTATCCCTCGGTCGGTCGAACGGGGGATATGGCACTCGCGGACCCCGACCTCTCGGGCTCGACGGCGTTCATCACCGGAACGACCCGCGGCATCGGCAAGCAACTCGCGCTCGCGCTCGCCGGCCGCGGCTGTAACGTCGTCTCGACGGGCAAGACGACCGACGACGACGACTCCGAGCTGGCGGGGTCGATCGAGCGGACGGCCCGCGAGGTGCGCGACCGCGGCGCCGAGGCGCTCGCGCTCGAACTCGACCTCCGGGACGAGGACCGCGTCGAGGCGGCGGTCGGGGCGGCGATCGACCGCTTCGGCGAGGTCGACGTCGTGATCAACAACGCGAGCGCGATCCAGCTCGCGAACGTCGCCGACCTGCCGGCCGATCGGTTCGACCTCCTGACCGACGTGAACGTCCGCGGGACCCACCTCGTCGCGCACGCCTTCGCCGACCACCTCGCGGGGCTCGACGAGGCGTGGTTCCTGTCGAACTCGCCGCCGGTCGTGACCGACCGCTCGCCCGGGAAGGCGCCGTACGCGTGGTCGAAGCTCGGGATGTCGTTCATCACGCTCTCGCTGGCCGAGGAGCTGGCGAGCGACGACGTCGGCTGTAACACGTTCTGGCCGGTGACGACGATCGACACCCGCGCGACCCGCTACTTCGGGCTCGGGACCGAGGACGACTGGCGCACCCCGGAGATCGTCTCCGACGCGGTGCTCGAGATCCTCGCGCGCGACCCCTCGGAGTGCACCGGCGAGAGCTTCTACGACGAGGCGCTGCTCCGGGAGGCGGGCGTCACCGACTTCTCCGACTACAACCTCACCGAGGGCGACCCGGCGCCGATGTCGGCGCGGCTGTTCGACCCGTCGTTCGAGCGCGAGGCGTGACCTCGCCCCCGGTGCGGCGACGACGCGTCGCCGGCGCCGAAACCGCATGGAGGCCGTCGCGACCCGTCGTCACTCCGTGACCGCCTCCCGGAGCGCGGCGGGCGCCGCTTCCGGGTCCTCGGCGGCGGTGATCGCGGAGACGACCGCACCCCCGCCGCGCCGGCCGCGGCCACCGCGCCCGCGTTGTCGGCGTCGATCCCGCCGATCCCGATAACCGGGAGGTCGACCGCCCTCGCGATCTCCCGGACCCGCTCGGTCCCGATCCCGTCTCTCGCGTCCGGCACGTCCTTCGTGCGCGTCCCGTACACCGCCCCGACGCCGAGGTAGTCGGCGCCCGCCGCCGCGGCCGCCTCCGCCTGCTCGACCGTCGAGGTCGAGCGCCCGACGATCGCGTCGTCGCCGAGCTGTTCGCGCGCGACCTCGATCGGGAGGTCCGACTGCCCGAGGTGGACGCCGTCGGCGTCGATAGCGGCCGCGATGTCGACCCGATCGTTGACGATCAGCGGGACGCCGGCGTCGGCCGTGAGTTCGCGCAGCCGCGTCCCGACCTCGTACCGCTCCGCGTCGGGCGCGTCCTTCTCGCGGAGCTGCACGGCGTCGACGCCGCCCGCGAGCGCCGCCTCGACGACCGCCTCGGTGTCGCGGCCCGCCGACCGGCTCGACTGCGTCACGAGGTACGTCCGCCACTCAGTGGTATTCATTAGTTGTACCTTCGGGCGGTCGCCGTGAAAAGCTACCGTTCGAGCGACGGTCCCGCGCGGATCGGGACGCCCCCCGCGACCCGCCGCGGTGAACAGACCCAAGCCGCGCCGCCCCGTACCGACGGTGATGCGATCACGACTCCGGGCGGCGGCCGCCCGACTCCGTTCCGCGCTCTCGCGGCTCGGCTCGGCGACGGCGGACGGGCTCGACCGCGCCGGCGTCATCGACCGCGACCGGCTCGGGGAGACCCTCGACCTCGCGTGGCCCCGGGTCGTCACCGGGTTCGCGATCATGTCGAAGAACACGGTCGACCTGGCGGTCGTCGGGATCGCGCTCGGGGCGCCCTCCGTCGCCGGGCTGGCGTTCGCGTTCGCCTACTGGCAGCTCGCGAAGTTCGTCTCGATCGGGCTCGCCGGCGGGACGGTGTCGCTCGTCTCGCAGAACTACGGCGGCGGCGAGGGCGACCGCGCCGCGCTCGTCGTCAAGGCCTCTCTCCTCGTCGCGCTGGCGCTCGCCGCGCCCATCGTCGTCGGCTTCGTCGCGTTCGCGGAGCCCCTGATCGCCCTCGTCGGCGGCGAGGGGACCGCCCTCCGGGCCGGGACGGTGTACCTCGCCGTCACCGCGCCGGCGCTCGCCTTCGAGTTCTTCAACATGATCGCGAGCCGCACGTACGCCGGCGTCGGCGACACGTTCACGCCGATGGTGGTCCGGGCCGGGGGCGCGCTCCTCAACGTCGCGCTCACCGCCTGGCTCGTGCTCGGCGCCGGCCTCGGCGTGTTCGGCGCGGGGCTCGGCACCGCCGTCTCCGTCGCCGCCGTCGGGGTCGCGCTCTCGTGGGGGATGACCGGCCGGTCGTACTTCGGGCGCGGCGCCTCGCCGATCCCGATCGGGCGAGACGGCCCGTGGATCGACGCCGGCCTGGTCCGACAGCTCCTCCGGGTCTCCGCGCCCCTGATCGCTCGCCGCGTGGCCGAGGGCGTCGCCGTGTTCCCCCTGCTGTGGATCGCCTCCTCGTTCGGCGACGCCACCGTCGCGGCCCTCGAGGTCGGGCGGCGCGTCCGGGCGCTCCTCGGGAGCTTCAGCTGGGGCTTCTCCATCGCCGCGAGCACGCTCGTCGGGCAGCGGCTCGGCGCGGGCGAGGAGTCGCTCGCGACCGAGTACGGCCGCGACGTGATCCGGCTGTCGGCGGTCGTGTACGCCCTCGCGTCGGCGGTCGTCCTGCTGGCCGCCGACCCGATCGCCGGCGTGTTCGTCGACGACCCGGCGGCCGTGGCCGCGACCGCCGCCTTCGTCGTCGTCGCCGCGGTGTCCGCCTTCCCGCTCGGCGTCGACGGCTCGGTGACGGGGTCGCTCCGCGGTGCCGGCGACACCCGCTGGCCGTTCCTCGCGTCGATGGTCGGGCTGTACGTCGTCGCGCTCCCGGCCGCGCTGCTCGGGCTGGTGACGCCGCTCGGCGTCGGCGGGCTGTACGCGGCGGTGATCGCCGAGAAGCTGGTGCCGGCCGGGTTGAACCTCGCGCGGTTCCGCTCGGACCGGTGGCAGGCGGTCAGCCGGCAGTACCGGCCGGACGCGGCGGAGGGCGACGCGTCGACAGACTAACCGAAACGGCTCTCGCGGGCCGACCCGTCACTCGTCGTCGGCGACCGATTCGAGGACCTCGACGCTGCCGGTGAGCTGCCGGTGGACGTACGGCATGTCGATGCCGGCCTCGTCGAACGCCTCCTTCACCGCGGTGACGTACTCCGAGCGCACCCGGACGAAGTCGCCGCGGTCCGGGTCCGAGATCCACCAGCGCGACTGGAGCCCCACGGCCGAGTCGCCGAGCTCAACGAGCCGGACCGAGACGCCCGGGTCGTCGAGGATCTCCTCGTGCGCCCGCGCCTTCTCCACGATGATGTCGGTCGCCTGCGCGATGTCGTCGTCGTAGCCGATCCCGAAGACGAACTTCTGGCGCAGTGTCTCGTAGGCGACCGGGTTGGTGACGGCGCCGTTCGCGAGGTCGCCGTTCGGTACCGTGATCCGCTCGTTGTCGAACGTCCGGACCCGCGAGACGCGCAGGTCGATGTCCTCGACGCGGCCGGCGTTCCCGTCCCACTCGATCCAGTCGCCGACCTCGAACGGCTTGTCCTTCAGGATGAATATCCCGGCGACGAAGTTGCCGAGGAGGTCCTGCGCGGCGAAGCCGACCGCGAGCGCGAGGGCGCCGCCGAAGACGGCGAACGCCGAGAGGAACGCTCCGTAGCCCGCCATCGTGAATCCGATGGCGATCGCCGCCACCCAGACGACGGCGTTCGCCACGCTCGACCCGAGGCTGAGAACGGCCTCGTCGAACCCTCGCGACCTCAACACCCGTTTGACCGCCGGCACGAGCACGACCTTGCCCAGCAGCAACACGCCCACGAACCCGACGAGGAACAGGGCCACCGAGAAGAGGATCCCCGTCAGGGCCGCGCTCAATCCGAACCCGCCGAACTGTAGTGGTAGCATCACGCACCCATTCGGAGAGGTATTTAAAGAAGCTACTGGCAGCGCAGTTGTTTATCCCGGGTCCGTCGCCCGGTTCGGAGCCGCACGCGACCCGCGAACCGGGGTCCGCTCAGTCGCCGCGGACCGCGAGCGGTCCGTCGCCGCGGGCGACCCCGCGAAGCCGCCGCCCGTGGACGTCGTCCGCGCGGATCCGGTCGATCACCGCGGAGGGGAGCCACCCGTCGCGGCCCGCCGGCGAGCGGGCGGGGTCGACGCCCGCCGGTCGGAGGTCATCCGGGAGGTACCGCGCGTAGGTCGGGAGCCGCTCGCGGAGGGGCATCCCGCCCGCGTCGGCGACCGCCCGGAGGCCGTCGAGGTCGGGCCACTCGTAGGCCGGGTTGATGTAGTCGTCCGTCACCGGCGAGACGCCGCCGAGGTCGTCTATCCCGCAGTCGACGAGGTCGGCCGCGGGCGAGAGGTTCGGCGGGACCTGTACCGACACCTCCGGGGGGAGCGCCGCCCGGGCCATCGCGACGACGCGGCGCATCGTCCGGAGATCGGGCTTCGCGAAGTCCGACCGCTCGTTCGGGACGACGTTCTGCACGATCACCTCCTGAACGTGGCCGTGGCGCTCGTGGAGCCGACGTATCGCGAGTAGGCTCTCCGCGCGGTCCCGCCAATCCTCGCCGATGCCGACGAGGATCCCCGTGGTGAACGGGACGCCCCGCCGGCCCGCACCCCGGATCGTGTTGAGCCGCTGGCCGGGCGTCTTTCGGCGGCCCCCCGAGTGCGCGTCGACGTCGGCGGTCGTCTCCAGCATGACGCCCATCGAGGCGTTCACCTCCCGCAGCTCCGCGAACTGCGCCTCCGTGAGGTCGCCGGGGTTCGAGTGCGGGAGCAGCCCCTCCTCCAAGGCGATCTCGCAGGCGCGATACAGGTAGTCGTGGACCGAGTCGAACCCCCACTCGTCGAGCGTCTCGTGGATTTCGGTGTACCGGTCGTCCGGCTCGTCGCCGAACGTGAACAGCGCCTCCGTGCAGCCGGCGTCGGCGCCGACTCGGCAGCGCTCGCGGACCTCCGCCGGCGAGAGCAGGGAGGCCTCGCCCGGCACGTCGTAGTAGGTGCAGTAGGTACAGGTGTACCGGCAGGCGGTCGTCAGGGGCACGAAGACGTTCCGGGCGAAGGTGAGCCGCTCCGCGGGGTCGACGTCGGCGGGCGTCACCGAGAGCAGCCGCTCGACGCGGTCCGCGTCGATCGAGAGGTCGATCCCGTACTCGCCGGCCGCCGTGAACACGTCCGCTTCTCACGCTCGCGGTTCAAAAAGGATCGCGGTCCCGGATCCCTCGCGCCCGTCGGCTTCGCGCTCGACGCCCCGGTCGCTCGGATGCGGTCCGTCCCGGCTCACTCCCGTTCGACGCCGACCCGCCCCTCCGTCGCGTCGAGCGCGAAGCCGGCGTCGCGGAGCCACCGCGCCGCCCTGCCGCCGCTCCCCTCGTCCGCCTCGGCGTGGATCAGCAGTTCCGCGAGGTCCGCCGGCTCGTCCACGTCGGTCGCGAGCCGGTGGGAGTCGACCACCGCGACGCTCGCGCCGACCTCCGCGGCGATCCGCCGGTGGTCGAGGTAGGAAGCGCCGTGGTAATCCACCCGAAACGCCGGGTGGCTCGCGACGAAGGCGTTCGTCCCGCCGCCGCGACCGGGCGCGATCGCGACGTCGGCCTCGCGACCGGCCGCGAACAGCTCCCGGAGCGCCTCGGGCGTCGCGAGCGCGAGGTCGGCCATGACGACCGCGACGGGCGTCGCGTCCTCCGGAGAGTCGTCGACCCGCGCGTCGAGCGCCGCGTTGACCGCGTCGGTCAGCGGCCGCTCGTCGACGTCGACGGGGCACGCGAGGTCGGCCTCGACCGGGCCGGTGGCGAGCACCCGCGGGTCGCCGTCGGCGGCCCGGACCGCGTCGAGCACGTCGCGGAGCATCGCCCGCGCGAACGCCTTCCGCTCGTCCGGGTCGAGGACGGCGGAGAGCCGCGACTTGGGGCGGTCGGTCGAGAACGGGACGAGGACCTCCATCGGGAGGGTCGCCCTAGAACAGGGATTCCAGCTCGTCGCTGTCGTCGCTGACGAGCTCGTCGAGGTTCTCGTCGCTCTCCTCGCGGATCTCGTCCAAGTTGTCCTGCGCCTCGATGGCGACCTGTTGGAGCTCCTTGATCCGCGGGACGTTCGTGACGCCCGCCAGCAGGATCACCGTCGCGACGAAGCCGGCGCCGCGGTACGGGTAGTCCCCGCCGCGGACCTCCATCGAGCCGGTCTGCTCTTCGAGCCACTTCCGCCCGCGCTCGATGCCCTTCCGGTTGAGGTACTCCGGCGGTCCCGCGAGCACGAGCAGCGCGCGCTCCGCGCCCTCGATCTCGCAGGGCAGCGTGAGCCGCCCCAGCGCCGCCTTGCGGACGAGGCTGGTGATGCGGTTCGTGGTGTGCGCGCTGTCGAGCTCGTCTCCCCCGTCGTCGTTGCGGAGCCGCGAGAGCAGTCCCCCCGAGCTGCGCTCCTCGACCTCCTCCTCCGCGTAGCCGACGGTGGAGACGCCGCCCCCGGAGAGCGTGTTGATGATCTCCGAGGAGTCGACGACGCTCTCGGCGACCTCCTGCCCCTGCTGGATCTCGCCGGCGCCGAAGAGGATGCCGAACCGCCGGACGATCTCCTCGTTGATCTCCTCGTAGCCGCCCTGAACGGACTCGCCCGTCTTCCGCCAGGCGTCGTTGTCGAACACCATCAGGTTGTCCACCTCGCGGACGAACGTCTGGAACGAGCGGGCCGCGTTGAGGGTGTAGATCCCGCCCTCGTCGCTACCCGGCAGGACCCCGAGCCCGTAGACGGGCTCGGTGTAGATCCGCTTGAGGTGTTTCGCGAGCACCGGCGCGCCGCCGGAGCCGGTACCGCCGCCGAGCCCGGCGACGACGAGGAACGCGTCGACCTCGTGGACCGGGATCGAGTCGATGGCACCCTGCACCTCGTCGATGTCCTCCTCGGCGATCTCCGCGCCGAGCTCGTTGTCCGCGCCGACCCCGTGGCCCTTCACCCGGGACTGCCCGATGAGTACGCGCTGGCTCTCGGCGACGTGCTCGAGGCCCATCAGATCGGCCTTGGCCGTGTTGACGGCCGCGGCCGCGCGGACGATCTCCGATCCCGTCCGCTTGTCGTACTCCAGGAATTTGTCGACGACTTTCCCCCCCGCCTGTCCGAATCCGATCATTGCAAGTTTCATCGTGTGCTCCCTCGGCCTTTGAAAGAAACAGAACGTGAAGGCATATTTAAGCCTTCGGTTGCCGTTACCATCGCTGATAGCCACCTGAGTGACACGAACGGCGCCGCGACTTCGGTGTCGTCGCCCGGATCGCCGTCCAGTCCCCCGATCGACCCCGTCATCGCACGCCGAGGTGCGCGCCGAGCGTGGTCAGTTCGCCGGGGTCGACGCCGAACGCGGCGACGTCGTTGTCCGCGGTCGTGTTGTCGAACTGTAACGACCGGTACTGGTCGGGCCCCATCGGAAAGCCGGGCACGGCGCCCAGCACCGACAGGCCGATTTTGGCGAGCGGCATCGGCAGCGGGACGATGGTGACGCCCTTGCGTTCGGCCTCGTACACGAGGTCGGTCACCTGCCGGAGCGTCAGCGTCTCCGGGCCGCCGATCTCATAGGTCTCGCCGACGTGTTCCTCCTCCTCCAGCGCGTCCACCAACATCGGAACGAGGTCCTCGACGTGGATCGGCTGGAACCGGGTCTTCCCGCCGCCGGGAAGCGGGTACAGCGGAAGCCCCGGGGCGAACATCCCCTTCAGCCGCTTGGTGAACGAGACGAACTCCCCGCCCTCGCCGAAGACGACCGACGGCCGGAAGATCGTCCAGTCGAGGCCGCTCCGGCGAACGATCTCCTCGGCCTCCCCCTTCGCGCGGATGTACGCCGTGTCGCCGTCGGGGTCGACCCCGAGCGCGCTGAGCTGGAGGAACCGGTCGACCCCGCCCGCCTCGGCGGCGTTCACGAGGTTCTCCGTGCCGCCGCGGTGGATCCGGTCGTGCATCACGTTGCCGCCCTTCGGCTCGAACAGCGGCGAGAGCGCGACCAGATTCACCACGGCGTCCTGCCCCTCCACCGCCCCGGCGATCGAGTCGTAGTCCGTGACGTCGCCCCTGACGACGTCGACGCCCTCCGGCGTCTCGCTCCCCGAGCGGGAGAGGGCGGTCACGTCGTGGCCCCCCTCGGCGAGCGCGCGACAGAGGTACGACCCGATGAACCCGGTCCCGCCTGCTACCAACACCTTCATGCGCGGAGTAATGCGAGGAGCCCCCGTAAACCTACCGCGATGTCGGGCGGCGCGCGGAGCGGTGTCGCGGTTTCGGCCTCGGCGGCCGGCCTCACTCCAATCTCGTTCAGGACCGGGATCAGACCTCGTTCCGTGCTCGCGTCCGCCTCACTCCGAGTCGCTCTCCGGCACGGTCAACACCGGCACCGGGGAGGTCCGGACGGTGCGCTCGGCGACGCTCCCGAGCAGGTAGCGCTCGACGCCGGTCAACCCCCGGGTGCCCATGACCACGAGGTCGACGTCGTGGTCCGCGATATACGACCGGATCCCGCGGGCCGCCGACGAGCCGACCTCGACGCGTTCGACCGTCTCCACGCCCGCCGCCTCGGCGACGGCGACGGCGTCCGCGACCGTCTCCTCGGACGCCGACACGAGCGCGTCGGTGCCCGAGTACGCCTCGGCCCCGATGGTCCCGACGTCGACGACGGAGAGCACGTGGAGCGTCGCCCCGCTTCGCGCCGCCAGCGCCACGGCGCGGTCGAGCGCCTCGACGGCCCGATCGCTCCCGTCAGTCGGCAGGAGCACGTTCCGGTACGGGTACCGCGGCGCCCCGCCGTCGGGCCGGAGGCTGAGCACCGGGACCGGCGACCGGCGCACGACGCGCTCGGTCGTGCTCCCGAGGAGTAGTTGGTCGAGGCCCTCCCGCCCGCGCGTCGGCATCGCGACGAGGTCGACCTCGTGTTCCGCCGCGTACGCGACGATCGTCTCGCCCACGCCGCCCTGGAGCACCGCCGTGACGGTCTCGACGCCGCGGTCAGCGGGCCGCTCCGCGGCCGCGTCGACGACGTCCTCGCCCTCGCGTTCGAGCACGTCGACCACGTCTCGACCGACTCGCGTGACGCTGTCGTGGGTCGTGTCGGCGACGTTGAGCACGTGGACCGTCGCGTCGTGGTCCGCGGCCAGGTCGAGGACGTGGTCGAACGTCGCGTCCGCCCCGTCGCCGCCGTCGGTCGGGAACAGGATCCGGTCGAACATGCGCGGAGAGTCGCGGCCGACCGATAAAAAACGCCCGCGCCCGTCGACCGGTCACGCGCCGCCGTCGCCGCCGGCTCCCGGTCTCCCGCCGCCCGCTCCGTCGCCGCCGTCGATCGACGCTATCCGCACCGTCGAGATCCGGGCACCGTCGACGGCGGTGACCTCGAAGCGGTGGCCGCCGGCCTCGGCGACGTCGCCCGATTCCGGCGTGCGGCCGAGCCGGTCCAACACGAGCCCGCCGAGCGTGTCGTACCCGTTGCCCTCGAGGTCGGTCCCGAGCGCGTCGTTGACGACGGAGAGGGAGACGGAGCCGTCGGCCTCGTACGCGCCGCCCTCCCGCGTGCGGATCGTGTGCTCGCCGCGCTCGGTGTCGAACTCGTCGCGGAGGTCGCCGACGAGCGCCTCCGCGATGTCCTCGACGGTGACGATCCCCTCGAAGGCGCCCCACTCGTCGACGACGGCGGCCATCTGCCGGCGCTCCTCCCGGAACTGGACGAGGAGGTCGCCGATCGCCGTCGTCTCGGGCACGACGACGATCTCCCGCGCGAGGCCGGCGGCCGTCGCCGACTCGTCGCCGTCCTCGCCGGCGCGCAACACGTCCTTCACGTCGACGAAACCCACCACGCGGTCGGCGTCCTCGTCGGTCACGACCGGGTACCGAGTGTGTCCCGCCTCCAGCACCGTCTCGCGGATCTCGGGGAGGGTCAGCTCGGCGGCGAGGGTCACCACGTCCGGCCGCGGCACCATCACCTCCCGGACGACGGTGTCGTCGAGCTGGAAGACGCCCTCGATCATGTCGACCTCGCTGGGGTCGACGCGGCCGGCCTCGCCCGAGCGCGCGAGGACGCGCCGGATCTCGCGTTCGCCCATCGTCTCGTCGGTCTCCGACGCGGGCGGGATCCCGATGGCGCGGGTGAAGGCGTTCGCGGCCCCGTTGAAGACGACGATGCCGGGCGAGAACATGTAGTAGGAGAGCTTCATCGGCGGGGCGAGCATGAGCGCCATGCGCTCGGCCTGCGCGATGGCGATCGTCTTCGGCGCCAGCTCGCCGAACACCACGTGGAGGAAGGTGATGACGCTGAACCCGATCGCGAACGCGACGAGGTGGACCGCGCTCTCCGGGAGCACGGACCCGAGCACGGGCTCGATGAGCGCGGCCACCGCGGGCTCGCCGATCCACCCGAGCCCGAGCGACGCGAGCGTGATCCCGAGCTGCGTCGCCGCGAGGTAGTCGTCGAGACTCCCCATCACGTCCTGGAGCGCGCCCGACCCGGGCCGACCCTCGGCGGCGAGCTGTTCGACCGAAGTGGACCGGACCCGGACGAACGCGAACTCCGACGCGACGAAGAAGCCGTTCAGCACCACCAACACCAGCGCGCCGAACACGCGACTGACGGAGACCGCGACGGCTACCATCGATGCCTCCCTGTCGGTCGCGGCGCGGGAGCGTGGCTGGTCATGACGGTAGTTCGTCAGCGGGTCACTAAAAAGGGGCACGTCCACGCCCCCGGAATCTGGAGGGCACGTCGCGCTCGCGGAACCCGGACCGTTTATTCCCCGGCGCGTCCGAGCGCGACCATGCTGATCACGCTGGAGGGGCTCGACGGGAGCGGGAAGACGACCGTCTGGGAGGCGCTCCGCGAGCGCTACCCCGACGCGACGTTCACCCGGGAGCCCACCGACAGCTGGTACGGCGAGGCGGTCGACCGGTCGATCGCGGCCGACGACGCCGATCCGCTCGCGGAGCTGTTCCTGCTGACCGCGGACCACGCGAACCACCTCTCCGGGACGATTCGGCCCGCCCTCGCCGACGGCGACCTCGTCGTCTCCGACCGCTACTCCGACTCCCGCTTCGCTTATCAGGCCGCGACGCTCGACGCGAGCGACGTCGCGCTCGGCGGTGTCGACCCCCTCGAATACATCCGACGCGTCCACGAGCCCTTCTCGCGGCCGCCCGACGCGACGGTCTACCTCGACCTGGACGCCCGCGCCGCCGCCGAGCGCGCGGGCCGCACGAACAAGTTCGAGCAGGACGGTTACCTCGCCGCGGTCCGCGACAACTACGAGCGGCTGATCGAGGCGGAGCCGGACCGGTTCGTCCGCGTCGACGCGGCGCGGTCGCCCGAGGACGTCACGGCCCGCGTCGCGGAGGTCGTCGCGGACCTGGTCGAGGAGTAGGTCGCCGCCCGCGTGATTTCGTCCGGGTCGTCCCCCTACTGCGTGTCCGGCAGCTCGTACTCCTCCGGCGAGGGCACGTAGAGGTAGTCGATGGCCGCGCCGAGCACGACCGGGAGGAAGACGAGCAGTCCGAACAGGACGGTCGTGCTGCCGAGGTTGACCCCGGCGCCGACGTTGAGCGCGCCCGTGAACACGAGCGTCGAGATCAGTAGGAGCATCGGTGTCAACACGATCGTGTACACCACCGACCCCCACGACGTCGACAGCCGAAGCCGGAAGAAGCGGGTCGTCACCCCGGCGACCAGCGTGTGGAACGCCACGAGGGCGAGGAGGCTGACGAACCCGATCAGCGCGAGCATACCTCCCGTACGGGCTCCCGGCATTTGCCCCTATCGCCCCGGCGCTGCCGGCGGCCGATCCGCGAGCGTCCGCGGCCGATCCGCGAGCGTCCGCGGCCGATCCGCGAGCGTCCGCGGCCGATCCGCGAGCGTCCGCGGCCGGTCCGCAGGCGTCCGCGGCCGGTCCGCCCTGACTCCCAGTTAAACCGCGCCGTCGTTCCCCTGCTGACGCGCCGCCGACAGGAGTCCCGCGACGGGGTCGACGTACTCGTAGCCGGGGATCACGCCCTGCACGTAGGTCCCCTCGACGAAGTCGATGAGCGCCCCCGCGTCGTCGACGCCGCGTCGCTCGTTGATATCGGTCAGCTCGAACTCGACGGCGATCTCGTCGTCGCCGACCGCGACGGTCGGGTCGAACTCGCGGTCGCCGCGCGTCACGCCGCCGACGTCGACGACTCGGAGCTCGAACGTCTCGGTCCACCCCTCCTCGACCACCTCGGCGACCTCGCTCGCGGTCGCCGCCGAGAAGGTCGGCACCCGGACGGTCACCGCGAACCGCACTCGGCCGTCCTCGGCGGGCTCGGCGCGCACCGTCCCGTCGAACGCGGTCGTTTCGGAGGTCCACACGCCCGCGTCGTCCGCGGGCTCGAAGGAGCCGTGGTCCGCGAACGCGCGTCGGACCCGCCCGGGAAGCTCTGTCTCGCTCATACAGAGAGGGAGGCGCGGCGCGAACAAAAGCGCGTTGCGTCACCGGTAGTGGCACGCGAAGCCGATACTGGTGCGCCTTTGTGTCCGGACGGTGAACGCCGGGTATGGCAGCGCAGTTCCTCTCGACCGAGGCCCTCGTCGACGCGCTCGCGGACGCCTCGTTCGACCGTCCGCCGGCCCTCGTCAGCAACGCCCACGTGACCGGACTCGGCGTCGCCCGCGCGCTCGACGCCCACGGCGTGCCCGTGATCGCGCTCGACCGCGCCGGCGACGGGGAGGGGGTCGGCGCGGCCGACGCCGACTCCGACGGCGTCGACGCGGTCCGCCACGACGGCCTCGCCCCGCCCTCGGACGCCGTCGACTTCGCGGGCGCGGTCACCTACCCCCTCGACGACCTCGACGGGTTCCGCGACGACGTCGAGGCGGTCGTCGACGCCGCGGGCACAGAGGCGGTCGCGTTCGGGTGCATGGACGAGTGGGCGCTAGCGTACGTCGAGGCCGATCCCGACGGCGTCCGGCTCCCCTTCGCCGGGATCGACACCCTCGACGACGTGTTGAACAAGTCGTCGCTGTACGCGACCTGCGAGGCGCTCGGCGTGCCGTACCCCGAGACGTACCGGCTGAGGGAGACCGCGTCGGCGGCGACGCGCGAGCCGGACGCCGGGGTCGACGAGGCCGCCGCCGCGCTCGGCTTCCCGCTGGTGGTGAAACCCGAGCTCAAGCGCGACTTCGAGGAGGCGTTCGGCACCAACGTGATCGAGGTCGCCGACCGCGGGGAGTTCGAGGACGTCGTGGCGGCCGCGAGCGACGAGGGGATCGCCGTGATGGCCCAGAAGCGCGTCGACATCGCGACGGGTCGGGACCACTCGCTCGCCTCCTACGTGCCGCCGTCGGGGACCGGCGACGCGCTCGCGGTCGTCGGCAACGCGGCGGTGCGGTACCCCCAGCAGTTCGGCACGTCCTGTCTGGTCGAGACGGCCGACGAGCCCGCGATCGCGGAGCGCGCGCTCGCGGTGCTCGACGACGCCGGCTACCACGGGATCAGCGAGGCGGAGTTCGTCTTCGACGCCGACCGCGAGGAGTACCTCCTGCTCGACGTCAACACCCGCCCGTGGAAGTGGATCTCGATGCCCGTCGCCGCGGGGGCGAACCTCCCGATGGCCGCCTACGCCGCGGTCACCGACGCGGCGTACGAGTCCGGCGGAACCGAGCCGACCCGGTGGGTGTCCCTCCGAGACTACCTCTCGCTTCTCGCGGGCGACGACGCCGCCTGGGACCAGCTCTCGACCGCCGACTGGCGGCGGCTCGTCTCCGGCGCCTTCGAGCGCGAGGGCGACCTGACGACCGGCGTCTACCGGCCCTCCGACCCCGCCCCGGCCGCGAAGCTGTTCGAGACGGCGTTCGTCGACCGCGACTACTACTGCTCCTGTTGAGGCGACGGGCGCGGCGGTCGTCCCGCCGCGGCGAGCGGTGAACTCCCGCTCGGCGGCTCCGCCGAGTACGCGTCCGAGGGGCCCACTCGTTCGGTACGCGTCCGATGGGCCCGCTCGTTCGGTACGCGTCCGAGGGGCCCGCTCGTTCGATTCGATCGAAGCGGCCCTTACCGCTCGCCCCGACGCGGGACTCGGCCTCCCCGACGGAACGAGCGCGCGGGCGACTGCGTAAAGCCTACCAGCACGCCGACCGCTACGTTACACTCCCTCCCTCCGTCTCATGACGAACGCCCTGCAAACCGCCTTCTTCGTCTTCTCGACGGGGATCGTCGCGACGGTCCTCATCGGGCTGCGGTCCCGGAACCTCCAGGCGGTCGTGAACGGGGTCGCATCCGCCGTCGCGGCCGCCCTTCCGACGTTCACCGAGTTCGTATTCGCGCTCACAAGCGGGGCGGACGTCGCGTTCGGCCCCGCGCTCTCCGCGTGGATCGCCGTCGCGGGGTTCCTCCACATGCTGGGGATGCTGGGGTGGTACGACACCGTGCGGTGGTGGGACCACCTCACACACAGCGTCTCCGCCGCGCTCGTCGCGGCAGTCGTCTACGCGAGCCTCCGGGCCCCGTCCGCGCTCGGATCGCAAGTCTCGGGCCCCTACGCGGCCATTTTCACAGTCCTGTTCACGCTCGGCGCCGGCGTCTTCTGGGAGTTCATGGAACTGGCCGCCCGCGACCTCGGCGAGTACATCGACAGACCGCCGGTGCTCGAGTACTACGGGCTCCGCGATACGGTGCTCGACATGACGTTCAACGGGGTCGGCGCCGTCGTCGTGGTCGCGTTCGACGTCCGCGTGTTCGTCTCGGACGTCGAGCAGGTCCCGCGGGCCGCTGAAACGGCCGTCGTCGGAGGGAGCGTCCTCCTGTTCGTCGGCGCGCTCGCTCTCGGATTCGCCCTCGAACGGATCCGAAACGGCGCGACGAACTCCGACTGAGAACGTGGTGCCGCTGAAATCAGCGACACCGACACGAACTTCGCGTCGAAAACGGGTTACGACGTCGACGGCGACATCTGGATGTTGAGGCTCTTCTGGACGAGCTGGGTGAACGCCATCGAGCACAGGAAGTACCAGAGGATCCACATCTGGATCGGGCCGACGATGCCCGTGTCCCACGTGACGGTCCCGGCGAGCGGCACCACCAGCTCCTGCGCGGCGACCTCGGGGTACGCGGAGTCGGAGCCGCGGTAGCCGATCACCCAGAACATCCACAGGAACGCCGGGATGGTGAGGAACATGATCCACACCATCGGGCGGAACTGCTCTTTGAACATCCCGAGCTGGTCGCCCATCGCGTCCATCTGCTCCTCTTGGATGGCGTCGAGCGCCTCGTCGTCGTCGCGCTCTTTCGCCTCCTTACGGCGGTCTTGGATGTCCTTCATCCGCTCTTGGTACTGGCTCATCTTCTCCATGTCCATGAGCCCCGCCCGAAGCAGCGTGGAGTACAGCCCGGTCCCGAGCGCGATCACCATGATGACGACGTAGAAGGGGACGAGGTTCAGCAGGGGACCGAGGACGATGTCGATCGCCCCCGCGATCGCGTCCCGGACGGGACCGACGGCGTAGCCGACGAAGGCGCCGACCGTCGCGACGGCGGCGAGCTTGTCCCACTTCGTCCACGACGTCGTCTCCGGGGTCTCGACGTCCCCCCCGTCGTCTCCGTCGTTCTCGTTCATCCCCGCCTCGATCTCGTCGGGGTCTGCGAGCGCGAAGCCGCGTTCGCCGTCGACGAGGATCTCCTTCTCGATGAGGCGGCCCCACTGGCCGCTGGTGATCTCGTCGCGGACGTCGACCCACTGGACCTCGCCGTCGGTGGCGCGGTCGAGGACGATCTCTAAGGCGTCCCGCATCTCGCCGTCCTCGTCGACGAGCGAGCGGACTCTCCGTTCGACCTTACTCATTATCGGTCGGTTAGCGGCCGACGGTTAAGAACCTTGTAGGATCGAGGCGCGGGTCGCCCCGCCGAACGCGCGCTCTTACGCCTCGACGACGTCGCGGATCCGGTCGAAGACCTCGTCCGGCGCCGCCTCCCCGTCGACCTCGACGAGGACGCCCTCGTCGCGGAAGTGGTCGACCACGGGCTCGGTGTTGTCGTAGAACACCTGGAGCCGCTCGCGGGCCGTCTCCTCCGTGTCGTCCTCGCGCTGGACCAGCTCGCCGCCGCACTCGTCGCAGACGCCCGCCTCCTCGGGCGGCTGGAAGTCGACGTGGTAGTTCGCGCCGCAGTCGTCGCACACCCGGCGGCCGGTGAGCCGGTCGACGAGCACCTCCTCGTCGACGGCGAGGTAGATCACGGCGTCGAGGTCGGTGATCTCCGAGAGGTACTCGGCCTGGTCGAGGTTTCGCGGGTAGCCGTCGAGGACGAACCCGTCGGCCTCGTCGAGCGCGGCCCGGACGATCTCGTTGACGACCGGATCGGGAACGAGTTCGCCCGCCTCCATGAACGAGCGCGGCGTCCCGTACTCCGTCTCCATGTCCTTGTTCGCGCGGAGCGCGTCGCCGGTCGTGACGTGCTCGACGCCGTACTCCTCGGCGAGCTTCGCGCTCTGCGTCCCCTTTCCGGCGCCGGGTGCCCCCAACAGAAGGATCCGATGGCTCATACCCGAGCGCTCGCTCGCCGCACGTAAAGGCTTGAAGATCCCGGCGAGCGATGGGACCGGGACGGCGAGACGCTCGGCGGACGCGCCGGCGGGGCTACGCCCCGTCCCCGTCGCCCTCGTCCTCGTCGCCATCGTCCTCGTTCAGCCGGAGCCCCATCTCCAGCTCGAAGCTCTCGGCGTTGGAGGTCTCGAACCCGATCTTCTTGATCAGCGAGACGGCGGCGCGGTTCCACCGCTCGACGGTGAGCCACACCTTCCGGACCCCCTCGGCCTGCCCGTAGCCGAGCAGTCCGCGGATGAGGTGGGTGCCGATCCCGGCGCGCTGGTACTCCTGATGGACGAAGATCGCCAGCTCGTAGGCGTCGCCGTCGGGCACCAGCGTCGCGTGGCCGGCGACCTCGTCGCCGCACCACGCGAGCACGTTGTAGCAGTCGTCGCCGAGGATCGCGTCCAGCCACTCTCGGATGCGCTTCTCCCCGCCGGGGGGGATTCCCTGTGCGCGGTCGGACGGGTCGAAGGCGTCGTACATCGCGACGAGCGACTCGTAGGCGTCCTCGGTGTCTTCGTACGGTCGGATCTCGACGGTCCGGTCCTCCCGGTCGGTGAACTCCGTGGGAGGGGCGGGGAAGCCGTCGGCCACCGTCTCCGGGTAGCGTCGATCGCTCATCTGACCAGCGTGACCGATGTCTTGGCGTTCAACAGTACGAACTCGGCTATCGGTCCGAGCGTGATCTTCCCCATCGGGCTCGTGTGCCCGCCGCCGAGGACGATCGCCTCGAACTCCTCCCGCTCGGCGATCTCGACCAGTCGGCTCCCGGGATCGCCCTCGACCCGTCTCACGTCGGCGTCGATCCCGGCGTCGTCGATCGCCTCCCGAGCGCGCTCCATCACCTCCGCCTGGGCGACCGCCGAGTCATCGTTGTCGACCACCGCCACCGTGAGGTCGTCGTTCGCGACCGCCGCGCGCTCGACGGTCCGGTCGAGCGCGCGGAACGAGTCGTCGCTGCCGCCGATCCCGCAGAGCACCTTCATACGACCCACGTCCACACGACGGTACAAAAATGGATCTCCGTGGGGGCGGTCCGGCGTCGCGGGGGCGCGGCCGCCGCTTCCAGCGACAACCCTTTTGTCCGGGGGTCAGGTTGATACGGACATGAACGACCAGCCCGGTCCCGCGTCGGACGACGCCGACGCCGGGTCGGACCCCGCCCGCGAGCCGTCGACCGACGACGAGGGGGCTCCGGGGCCCCTCGACGAGGCCGCCGCTCCGAGCGACGCCGCCGGCCCCTCGACCGACGGGACGGGCGACGTGACGCCCAGTGAAGGCGACGCTTCCGACGGCGACGCCTTCGATGACGGCGCCTCCGACGGCGATACCGCGGACGACGAGACGCCCGACGTCCCGCCGGAGGTCCGCAAGTACGAGCGGTTCAAGAAGATGGACGGCGCCCGCTACGAGCGGGTCAACGACTTCCTCCGCGACCGGACGTACGTCACGGCCCGGGAGTGGGCGATCGCTCGGCTCTGCGCCGACTTCCGAACCGAGACGGGCGTCGAGATGACGAAGATCGGCGAGAACCTCCCGGAGCTCGTCCCGTTCATGACCGACACGTACACGCCGCAGGCGGTCAACCAGGCGCGCTACTCCTTCGAGGAGAAGGTGACGAAGGCGGGCGCGACGTTCCTCTACGGCGCGATGTCCGGCTTCTTCACCGCCGAGGACTTAGACGAGATGATGTACGAGGTGACGGAGGTCGCGAAGTTCCTCCTGGAGGTCGAGGGGGTCGACCTCGCCGTCGCCGACGAGCTGGAGGCCGAGGACAAGATCAGCGAGGTGATGCGCGAGGTGCGCGCCTCCTCGGCCGGCCTCCGCGGCGAGGAGGTCCGATGTCCCGAGTGCGGGCACGTCCACGAGCCGGCCGAAGAGTAGAAGTGAAACGGATGGAGCGATTCCCGGAGGCGCTCGGCGGCCTTCCCGACCCGGTGCTGATCGTCGACACCGACGGCGTCGTCCGCGCCGACAACCCCCGCGTCGAGCCCGTGCTCGGCTACGGGCCGGCGGAGCTGGAGGGCACCGACGTCGAGCGGTTGCTCTACGACGCCGGCGGCGGCTCGGCCGGCGCCGAGCTGTACGGCCACGTCGCCGACCCGGAGCCGCGGTCCATGGCCGCGAGCCTCGACCTGACGGCGCGGCGGCGGGACGGCACCGAGATCCCCGTCACGATCAGCCTCGGTCCGTTCGAGAGGGCGGGCGAGGCGTACCTGGTCGTCACGGTCGTCGACGTGCGCGAGGAGCGGGCGCGACAGGCGGAGCTCCGGCGCCGAACGCGGACGCTGGAGTCGCTCCACGAGGCGACGCAGGACCTCCTGAAGACGACCGACCGGGAGGTCGCCGCGGAGGCGGCCGTCGAGTACGTCGAGGAGGTGCTCGGCCACCCGATCGCGGGGATCTGGCTGTACGACGAGAGCCGGGACGCGCTGGAGCCGCACGTGTGGACCGACGCGGCCGACGAGGTCGTCGGCGAGCACCCCGTCTTCTCGGCCGACGGGCGGAGCATCTCCTGGCAGGTGTTCGACTCCGGGAAGCCGGAGTACGTCGCCGACATCCGGACGGACCCGGACCGGTACAACCCCGACTCGCCCATCCGGAGCGAGCTCGTGCTCCCGCTCGGGCGCTACGGGGTCATCAACGTCGGCGCCACCGAGTCCGACGCGTTCGACGATTCCGACCTCGCGATCGCGCGGATCTGGGCCGCGACGGTGACGATGGTGTTCGTCCGGATCGAGCGGGAGCGACAGCTCCGGGCCCGCGAGGCGGAGGTCGCCCGCGAGCGCGATCGGCTCGAGGAGTTCGCCAGCCTCGTCTCACACGACCTCCGCAACCCCCTCAACGTCGCGGCCGGCAACCTCGAACTGATCCGTACTCGACTGGAGGGTGAGCGAGCGGTCCCGCCGGAGCTCGAGACGGTCGCCCGATCGCTCGACCGGATGGGCGCGCTCGTCGATGACATGCTGACGCTCGCCAAACAGGGCACCGCGATCGACGAGACCGAGGCGGTGTCGCTGTCGGCGCTGGCCGAGGAGTCTTGGGCGAACGTCGACACGGCCGACGCCGAGTTGGTCCTCGCCGACGACCTCCCGCTCCGGGCCGACCGGAGCCGGCTCCGGCAGGCCGTCGAGAACCTGTTCGCCAACGCGGTCGCTCACGGCGGCGCGGGGGTCCGCGTCGAGGTGGGCGCGCTCGACGCCGCCGGCGAGCCCGGCTTCTACGTCGCCGACGATGGGCCCGGTATCCCCGATGCGGTGCGCGACGAGGCGTTCGACGCGGGCGTGTCGACCGACGAGGACGGGACCGGATTCGGGCTGAAGATCGTCGCGGAGGTCGCCGACGCGCACGGCTGGTCGGTCGACTTCGTCGACGCGACGGGCGGGGGCGCGCGCTTCGAGTTCCGGGGGGTCGAGGCGGCGGACGCCGCCGACCTCCCGGCGGACGGCGGCGCCGACGGCGACGCCGGCGACTGACCGCGACGACTGACCGCTCAGATCCCCTCGAACGACGGGAGGTGCCACGCGGAGACGCCGCTCTCGCCGACGATGACGTCGACGTTGGGGCCGCGGTCGGCGCTCGGCAGCCCGACCTCGATCCGGCCCTGTCCGGTGACGCCGTCGTCCTCCATGCTGGCGGTGACGCGGTAGCCGCCGCGGACGTCGGTGACCTCCAGGAGCTCGACCGCGCTCTCCGGATCGAGCTCGACCGTCGTCGAGAGGACCGGGCCGTCGCTCTCGTCGGTGATATCGCCGCCGACGCCGCCTCCACCGTCCGCAGCGCTCCGCCGGACGACCGTCACGACGAACTCGCGCGGGTCGTCGGTGACGTTGCAGAGCCGGACGCCGAGCGGCGGGGACGCGGTCTCGTCCGGCGGACGACCGGACGCGCCGGTTCCGACCCGCCGCCGCTCGACCGGCATCCGGAGCGTCCTGTCCGGGGCGACGAGGTACGGCACCGGTCGACCGTACAGCTCCCCCACGGACCGGGCGCCGTCGTCCTCGTAGTAGGCCGTACCGGCGTGCTGAGCGGTCGCGAAGTGCTCGTCGCCGGCGGCGTGGTCGAACGTCGCCACGGCGTCGACGGTCACCTCGCTCGCCCCGTCCCTCGCGTGGCGGTTGTGTGCGTGAACCTCTTCGTACTCGGCGACGTACGCCGCGACCGACTCGGGCGTCGGGTCCGCGGCGCGCTCCGGGAGGTCGCGCTCGGCGACCCGCCCGTCGCCGAGCGTGACGAGGTCGGTGCACCCGGCGAGCGCGCTCGCCGCCCCGCCCGCTCCGACGAGGAACGCGCGTCTGTCCATACACCTTCTTCCTCTGACACCTCAAAAGGCCCCCGATGACACAAACGCGCGTTTGTGCGTCGCTCGGGGCGTCGCGTTCGGGTCGCGTCCCGTCGTGCCGCGGTGCGCTATTTATAAATCGAGCGCGTGGTGCGTCACCGCGTCGACGCCGGTCGCCCCGTCGGCGTCCGCCCCGACGTCGAGGGTCGCGACGCGGAACTCGTCGTCCGCGCCGTCGACCGGGATGGGCAGGCCGCCGGGGTTCACCCGGACCGTCCCGCCGCGCTCCTCGACGCCGTGCGCGTGGGTGTGGCCGTGGAACACGTAGTCGTAGTCGCCGCAGTCGACGAGGGCGTCGACGACGACGCCGCTCGTTCCGTGGGTGACCGCGACGTCGACGGCGCTCCCGTCGCCCGCGCTTTCGGCACCCCCGTCGCCGGCGCTTTCGGCCCCCCCGTCACCGAACGAGAGCGTTCCGGCCTCGCCGTGGTAGGTGCCGAACGCCTCGACGGTCGTCTGCACCGCCCACTCCCCGTCGTTGTTGCCGCGGACGGCGTGGAAGTCGAAGCCCGCGTCGGGGTCGTCGCCGCCGACGTCGAACGGGGTCACGGAGAAGGGCGCGACGAAGTCGCCGCAGTGGACGACGGCGTCGACGCCCTCGCGGTCGAACAGCGCTACGGCCGCCTCGACGGCGGCGAGGTCGTCGTGGGTGTCGGAGACGATGCCGACGCGCATGGGTCGCTTCGACGGTCGCGACCCGCGATAATAAATGTCGCCCGACGACGCGCAAACGCTCTGCGATACATAAATGAACTGACCGGCGACCGCGTTCTCACGATCCGTGGATCCCGTCTTCTTTTTAAGACCGTTCACCATTCATGTTCGGTCATGGCGAGAAACGGGGACGACATCGGTCGACGCACGGCTTCCAGACGCGGGTTCCTCTCGGCGGCCGCGGCGCTCGGAACGGTCGGGCTCGCGGGCTGCGGCGCCCCGCGGGCCGAGAGCACCGCGGCGGCGGAGAACGCGGCCGGCGGCGGCGAGGCCGCGGCCGAACAGGTCGCGGAGTGGTCCGGGAGCGACGCCACCGGCGTGGAGACGGACCACCCGTACACGACGCCGCGGACGACCATCGACCTCGACGAGCGGGACGGCGCGATCACGGTGTCCACGACGCCGTGTCGTCACCGGTTGCTCGGCGACGAGACGAAGGGCGGCCCGTGGGAACTGCCCGAGGTCTGGGCGTGGCAGACGCCGGACACGGACCCCAGCGTTCCCGGCCCGCTGCTCCGGGTGACCGAGGGGACCGAGATGGAGATCACCTACGACAACACCGAGCACAACCGGCCGCACACGTTCCACGTCCACGGGCTCTCGAAGAACTGGATGGACGACGGGGTCCCGACGACGACCGGCCAGCAGGTCGCCCCGGGCGAGGAGCACACCTACGAGATCACCGCGAACCAACCCGGAACGCACCTGTACCACTGTCACTACCAGACGCAGAACCACCTCGACATGGGGATGTACGGCATCCTCCGCGTCGACCCCGAGGGGTACGAGGCGCCCGACAAGGAGGCGTTCATGACGATCAAAGACTGGGACACGCGCCTCTCCGCCTCGATGGCCGGCGGCGACGTCTCGTTCAGTCATCGCGACCGCAACCCCGACGCGTTCACCGTGAACGGTCGCTCCGCGCCGTACACGTTCCACCCCGAGCAGGGGTCGCCGCTGATCGTCGAGGAGGGGGACCGGGTGCGGATCCACTACGTCAACGCCGGCTACGAGTCGCACGCGATGCACACCCACAACCACGGGTTCACCGTCGTCGAGAAGGACGGCGGCGTCATCCCCGAGGCCGCCCGGCACCGCGAGGACGTGATCCCCATCGCGCCCGCGGAGCGGAAGACGATCGAGTTCACCGCCGGCGCCGACCCCGGCGTGTACGCGCTCCACTGCCACAAGGTGAACCACGCGATGAACGGCGACACCTACCCCGGCGGCATGATCGGCGGGATAGTGTACGAGAGCGTCACGGACACCGAGCAGTTCGCGTCCGTGATGGAGATGGCCGGCTACGAGGCCTGACGGCGTCCAGCTACGAGGCCTGACGGCGTCCAGCTACGAGGCCTGACGGCGTCCAGCTACGAGGCCTGACGGCGTCCAGCTACGAGGCCTGACGACGGCCCCCGTGGAATTCTCTGGGTCGGCCGCCCGGTCAGGCCGAGTCGACGCCGGAGGCGATCTCGGGCGACTCCGACTCGGCACCGGCTTCGTCTCCCCCGCTGCCTTCGCTCTCAGCCTCCCGACGGTTACGGACGGTCAGCGCCGCGAACAGGGCGAACCCGATGGCACGGAGCGTCAAGTCGAGCAGGAGCGCGTCGACGGAGACGCTCACGCCGACGAGTCCGAGCGCGTCGAAGACGGTCTCGGAAAGCAGTCTCGGCGCCATCAGCAGCAGCGAACTGAGTGCGAACACGGCCCGACCGGTGCGGCCGACGCGCGTGTACAGCGTTCCGATGACGGTCGCGCCGAGCGCGATCACCCCGAGGAAGACCCCGACGACGGGAACGACGATCTCGGGGATCGAGTAGGAGAGCTCGGCGAGGTCCTGGAACCCGATCACGCGGTACCGTTCGCGGAGCGGCAGATCGGCGGCGTTCGCCTTCTCGCGCAACAGGACGATCCCCGGTGCGAGGACGAACGCGAAGGGGACGATCGCCTTGTTCAGCGAGAGCGAGAACGCCTTCACGCCGGTCTCGAACGGGTCGGACTTGGCGACCCCGCTGGCGGCGTACGCCGCCACGGCCACCGGCGGCGTGATGTCGGCGATCACGCCGAAGTAGAGGATGAACAGGTGGGCGGCCAGGAGCGGGATGCCGAACTCCACGAGCGGCGTCGCGAGCATCGAGATGAGGATGATGTAGGTGACCGTCGTGGGCATTCCCATCCCGAGGATGATGCTCGAGACGGCCGTCACGAGCAGCATGATCACGATCGATCCGCCCGAGAGCGCCAGCAGCAGCGAGGTCAGGTTCGGACCGAGCCCGGAGACGCTGATGACGCCGGGGATGATCCCCGCGGCCGCGACCGCGACCACGACCGGGACCGCGGTGCGCGCGCCCTGCTCCATCGACGTGACCACGAAGGTGCCGAGCTTGAACGGCTGGCTGTCCTCCAGGTCCCGGCCGGTCCGGTCGCCGACCGTCTCGGCGGCGTCGCGGACCGAGGGGTTCAGATCGAGCAGCGACGCGTCGAGGTCGGGCTTGGACAGCAGCGTGAGCACCCCCGCGAGCATCGCGTACCACTCGATCCCCCTGAACAAGGCGCTGACCGCCTCGGCGGGCGGGAGCCCAGCACCGCCGGATCCGGTGACGAGGCCGACGACGTTCACGCCGGCCACCGCGTAGCTCGCCAGCTCGACGCCAACGATCGCCGCGAAGACGGCGAGGAGGCGGAGCCGCGTCTCCTCGCTGTACGCCGAGACGAGCGCGATCAGCCCGACGAGCGCCACGAGCGTGAACCACGCCGACCGGGAGACCGAGAGCCGCTCGATGATGAGGTAGTAGAGGAGGAGCGCGATCGGGACCAGGTAGAACCAACCGCGTTTGAGGTGGCTCCAGAGGTCCACGGTGTCCTCGCCGGCCACGCCGCCGATCCCCGCCTGGACCGCCTTGAGGTGAACCATCACCCAGACGCCGAAGAAGAAGACGATCGCCGGGATCGTCGCGATGATGATGATGTCGGCGAACGGCGTCGCCGTGTACTGGACCATCAGGAAGGCGGCCGCACCCATCACGGGCGGGAGAATCTGCCCGCCGGAGGACGCGGACGCCTCGACGGCGCCGGAGAACTCGGGCGAGTAGCCCGACCGCTTCATCAGCGGGATCGTGAACGCGCCGGTCGTGACTGTGTTGGCGATCGACGACCCCGAGATCGTTCCCATGAACCCGCTGGCGAGGATGCTCGCCTTGGCCGGGCCGCCTTTGCGGCCCCCGGTGAGCGCGTACGCCAGGTCGATGAACCACTGGCCCGCCCCGCTCATCTCGAGGAACGACCCGAACAGGATGAAGATGTAGATGAAGCTCACCGACACCGTCACCGGAATGCCGAACACACCGTTCTCGGTGTTGTACCAGAGGTTCTGAACGATGTCCGGCCAGGTGAGTTCCGGGATCGCGAGCAGCCCGAGGAAGGGCGTGCCCGTGCTGATGAGGTACCCCCAGCGGGCGTAGACGATGAACGTGGCGACGATGATCATCAGCGGGAGGCCGAGCGTCCGGCGGGTGGCCTCCAACACCAGCAGGACGCCGGTCACGCCCAGGATCATCGCGTAAGAGTATTCGCTCACGAAGGGGACGCCGCCGAGCAGCGGTTGGAGGAACGCGTACACCTCGGTGATCGGTCGTCCCGAGTCGACCCCGAAGACGCGCATGTTCTGGATCTCGGCGAACTCCGTCAGGAAGTAGAACGCCGACAGGAACGCCGCGACGATGAACACCAGGTCGACCGGAGCCACCCGGTCGCGGTCGGGGTCGAGGAACGCCCAGCGCACCCCCGCCCGACCCCGTTCGAGCAGCCGCGTGACGGGATTCTCCTCACCGAGGCGCCGGGACGCCGCCGGCGCGATCCGACCGAACGCCTGCGCGACGAACCCGTCACCGGTGCTCACCGGGAACAGCAGGAAGGTGAGCACGAGCGCGAAGGCGACGTGGATCGCGTTCGCCTGCAGGAGCTGGAGCGAGACCTGCCAGGGGGCGAGCGAGATCCCCGCGAACTCGACGGTCGGGAGCCAGACCGTGAAGGTGAAGCTCCGCGCGGCGAGGAACAGCTGAAATACCGAAAACGCGATCCCGATCGCCGCGACCGCCACCGCGGCGGCCCCTCGCAGCGATCGGCGGCGCTCGATCTCCTGGATCAGCTCGTCCGCCTCCTCGCGGGAGATCTCCTCGTCCGTCCCGTCGTCAGGCGGGGCGCCAGTGCCCGGGTCGTCGCCCCCTGGCCCGTTGCCCTCGGGGCCGCCGTCGTTCGGGTCGTCGATACCGCCGTCCGTTCGATGGGTCGTGGTCATTGGATCATCTCGAGAGGCGACCGTCGTTCGATGTGTAATCTCACGTCGTTGCCGTCCGTCACCGCGACGAGGTCGTATCGCCGGTCATCGACGATCAGCGTGTGGTCGGCGATCCGCCCCGGCGAGACGGAGAGCTCGTCGAGCACCGTGATCGGCTCGTCGGGCTCGTAGACGAGCGTCCCGTTCACGTTCGTGACGTTGACGCGCGCGGGCAGCCCCCACCCGTAGGACTCGAACTCCATCCGGGTGTTCACGAGCGTCTCCCCGTCGACGCGGTACTCGTCGTACACCCGGGACTTCTCGACGCTGTGGGTGTACTCGAGGGCGACCGTGCTCCCGTCGCTCACCTCCGCCGTGACGTACCGCTCGCCCGTCTCGATGTCCTCGACGACGAGGACGGCCCCGACCGGAGCGGTCGCCGCGGCGACGGCGATCGCGAGCACGCCGATCGCGAGGATCGCGGCACCGACGTTCGGCTGAGAAAGGCGGCCCATGTCTTCGAGTGATTCCGGTGGTGTCGAGTTCGGACAGCTCGTGAAGCAGTTTCAAACAGGGCACGACCGGCCGTCGGCGGCGCGGTCCCCCGCGATCGACCGGGGCGCGTCCCGCAGTGGAACCGATACGACTCGCCCGCGGCTCCCTCCGAGCGGACGGCCCGCGTCGGGGCC
>NZ_NHOX01000028.1:0-141592 GCF_002252745.1 Halorubrum sp. Ib24
GATGATCGTTTCGGGCTTCATCGAGCCCATCACGGAGGAGCTGCCCATCGAGTACGCCGTCGAGCTCAACCGGCTCGTCGAACTCGAGATGGAGGGCTCGCTGGGGTAATCCGATGCCTGAGTGCGCCCACTGCGGAGCACACGTCTCACAACAATTTGTGACCGTGTTCGGGTTAGACGGTGGTGACGTAGTTGCCTGTCCAGCGTGTTCCGGTCGGGCACACATCGCAGAGACGATCGTGGACCGATACTAGTCTCAGACCATGGAACACTGCTTTGCGTGTGAGACCGACTACGGGTACCTCGGAACGGCCCCGCACGAAGGGTCCTGTCCAGCCTGTGGCTCGACTGCTGTCACTCCCGCAGGCGATCTCAGCGTCGTCGACACGACAACATGGGAGAGCGCGAACGGGCTCTCAACGGTCCACGTGACAGCGACTGACAACCTATCACGCCAGTTTGAATTTGTTATTGCGGCGCGGCGGGGACAAGGGAAACTCGTCTGTCTAGCGATCGATGAGGTAACCGTGCCCACTGAGACAGTGTGGTCAGTTCCATCTGCCGTTGCTACGAGAGTTACCGCGCATGGTATCAGGATCAGCGACTCAGCGCCGGCTCAGAGCTCACAATGAACAGTACTGGCCAGACACACAGTAGAACGCGTCTGTCCTGTCCCAGTCACGAGAGGTGATTTCCTCGTGATACAGACACGAGCGCATACCCCCGTCTTTAGGCGGGGGTCAAGCGGGCAATAGCCTACACATCCACCGACGACGCCACGTCTGGATTTCCCACGGTTCATCAGGAGTATTAACATGACGACGGAGCATAATGTACAGCACGGATGAAGACCACACGGCACGCGAGCTACGACCTCAACTAGCACATAGTGTGGTTGCCGAAGTACCGTCAGTCGGTACTCGTCAACGTGGTAAGTCATCGTCCGGGAGTTCAGTCAACAGTGACTCGACGTCCCTCTGCACCGCCACGAGGCGGTCGGTAAGCGAGCGGTACTCCTCGCTGGTCTCGAGTTCGGCCGGGCTTTTCACTGCTTCGAGCGTGTCCTGTCGCTCGATCTGCGAGAACAACTCCTGGAGCTTCTCGTCGTACTCGGCGCGGGCCAGCATCCGGTCGACCGTCTCGTGCAGCGCTGTGGCATCGACCGGTTTCTCGAGGTAGGCGTCGAATCCCATCTGGACGACGTCGAGGTCGGGGGTGACAGCCGAAACCATCGCGACCCGAGGGTTGACATCGGCATCCCGGATCGCCTCGAGAACTTCGCCCCCCGCGAGCCCGGGCATCATCCGATCTAGCAACACCACGTCCACGGTCTCGTCCAGCTGTTCGAGGGCTTCGGTCCCATCGTAGGCAGTCTCGACGTCGTAGCACCCCTCGAGCCACTCGGTATACAGGTCGGCCACGCTCCGGTCGTCCTCGACGACGAGGACGACTGCCCGGTTCGACTGCCCAGGTGTCATCTCGGCGTCTCGACAGACAGTTCGCTACCCACTGTTCGGCTGGCCGGCACCCGTAAACACACCTCCGTTCCGTCATCTGTCGTCTCGACCGACGCGTCACCGCCGGCCCCAGTCACGATCATCCGAACCATCCACAGACCGAGCCCCTGCCCGTGATTGAGCGGCGTCTCTTCGCCAGTCTCGATGCGCGTCAGAAAACCATAGGGGAGGTCAAAGTAGTCCCTGCTGGCTTCCAGAAGTTCCGAGAGTTTCTCCTCGAAGGTCAGTTCCGAGTCGGTCGTCGTCTCGTAAATCTCTCCGAGGAGGTCTTTCCTCGCTTCGAACTGTCTCTCGCGCTCCTTGCGTTCCGTGACGTCCTGCTGTATACCGATGTAGTTCTGTAGGACGTCGTCCTCGTCTCTCACCGGCGTGATCGAAATGCGATTCCAGTAGGCCGTTCCATCGCGCCGCTCGTTCCGGAGTTCGAGTGACGTCGGCTCCTCGGCGTCAATCGCCGCACGGAGTTGCGCCACCTGTTCGGAGTCGGTGTCTTCTCCCTGGAGGAATCGCGGATTGCGCCCGATCGCTTCCTCGCGAGTGTAGCCAGTCATCCGCTCGAACCCGTCGTTGACGTAGACCAGCGGATTATCCGCCTTCGTGGGATCGGTGATCTGGATCCCGACGTTGGCTTCGTCCATCGCCCGTTCTTTGAGTTCGAGTTCGCGCTCGCGGGCCTTCCGTGCTGAGATGTCCCTGATCACACAGATAATCACGACCACTTTTGAAGTACCCCGCCGCCGTCGGTGAAGCAGGAATGCTGCAATCGCCTCAGGACGGCGCTTCCACCAAGGGTAGAGCCACCAAGACCGGGCTCCGAGTTTGCTCTGGCTACCCTTAGCTGAGGTCGAGGCGATGGCGAAGAATAGAATTCGGTATAAGACTAATGACCTCAATCTATATTAAGACAAAGCCCGAACGGTGTTGTATGACCGAAGACGAATCGAACTCCGAGGGCCTGATTGAACGCCAGACCACGGGTGAGGACCGCGTGAGGATGACCGCCCGGCAACTGTCGGAGCCGCGGACAGTCAACTGGATCGCTTCCGAAGCGAGCTGGTCACACGAGCCGACCAAACGCGTCCTCGAACGGCTCGTCGACGATGGTATCCTCCACCGTGACGAAAGCGGTACTCACACGACGTACTACCCCGATTACCGGCGTCAGACGATGCAGGAGGCGATGCGCCTCCGGGACAGTGGACACACTGTCGAGGAGCTCACGGACCGTCTCGCCGACATGAAGGCGCAGATCCGCGACTTGGAGGACGAATTCGGCGTCGAGTCGCCGAACCAGCTTCGCGGCACGCTCGCTGAGGAGTCCCTCGATGCCGACGAAGAGGACCGTCGCCGTGAGATCGCCCGCGAGTGGGAGCATCTTCAACGGCGTATCCAGATCGTCGGCTTCGCCATCCGCGAATGGGACTTCCTCGCGCCGACGACAGAGCCCGCTGAGGCCAGCAGCTAACGAATGTCGGTTCCACATCCAGGTGGTGATCCGAACGCGAACCTCTACGCCCAGCTGAAGCGAGACGTCCTCGACCGTGTTCCACAGGTCACGGCCGTCGAGTACGTTCCTGACGATATCGAGGCAAAGCAGCTGCGGGCGATCTTCGATCCGGCCCGCCTGGATCCCCCGACAGGCCCCGATTCGCCGGAACTGACCGTCAAGTGGTATCGACAGGACCCACACGATTGGTTCCGTATCAATTACACCGACCCGAACACGAGCTTTCACGCCGACTGGCACCAGGACGAAGACCATCCCGATCTGGGACGGACGCACTTCCAGTACTCAGTCGCCGATACGGAGGACCGCTGGGGGATCACATTCGAACACGAGACTCCCTCTCTGATTCTCTGGGAAATGGTCGAAGAGCTCCTTGAGGACATTCGTCCGACCTACCAGTACGCTAACGAGGAACCATGACACCCCGAGAACGCGCTGATCAGTCACTCACGGGTTCCTTCGAGCGCTACCTCCAAGACAAGGGGAAAGGCCGCGGCGGCGACGGTGGGAACTATCGACGTAACGCTGCACGCGAGCTCGACCGGTTCGCCGAGTGGGCCGCCGGCGACCGCGGCGCCGACGACTGGACCGGGATCGTCCCCGACGACGTCGACCGCGAGCCGACCTTCGACGATCTCGACGAACGCGTCTTCCGGGAGTACGCCCGACATCTCGGCGGAGATCGGGGACTCAAGCAGAACACGATACAAACCTATTACCGCTATATCTCTGCGTGGTGTCACGAGCGGTGAGTGTGCTTTCCGTGACGCTCCAGTGGTTGGAGTCGAGATACTGTCGTTGGTAGCCATCCCCGGCTACAGGAAGCGCAAGTTCACATCGGACGCGACTCTCCGCCGTGGAGAGTGACACTGTATCGTCATCGAACAGCGTCATCGTTCGAGTGTTGTACGTTACCGTGGGTGCGGTAAACGTGGGCTTGCTGACCTGCTTGCCGTTCGAGCGGCGTTCGAGGCAGCCGGAGATGGCTTGTGCGGCTTGGTGGGTGGCGAGGATCGCGTGCTGACTCCGAGGTCGGTGTGTTCGCGCCGAGACTCCTTGTCCTCAGTACCGAGTTGCTGGTTGAACAGGGCGGTCGCTCGTTCGTACCCGCTGTAGCCGTCGAGTCGCTCTGTGTCGTCGGTTATCGCCCAATACGTCGCTTTATGTTCGACGAGATCGCGGTCCTTCAGTCTCGAGAGCGCAGTGCTGACCGCGCCCTCATCGAGACCGATCTGAGAGGCGATTTCGCGGGCCTTAAACGCGCGATCATCGTTGGCGGCGAGAAATCCGAGGACCTGATCCGGGACGGAAAGTTCCTCGAGTTCGTCCTCGCTCGCCTTCTCGAAGGTATCTCGGTCGATGGAAATCGTTGAGCAGAAATACGGTGTCAACCGTAATGAGAGTTAGGTGTGAAAGCCCCGAAAATTCTAAAGGCCGGGATTCCCTGCTTGTAGAAAGACGGCTCGAGGAAGTTCCCATGTCCGCCCGTCGATGGAGTGTAGACATCAACCACAAAGAATTTGTTTTGAGGATTGTATTTTTTGCCCGAACATGTATTGTTCCCGCCGCCGCGCCCTCCAACTGCTCGGCGCTTCCGCAGTTACGACCTCAACTGCCGGTTGTTTGAATTCAGGTAGTCTCGATGAGTACGCGCTTATTGCAGACGAACTGGACCTTTCGTCGGTCGGTCGGCCGTATCTAAAGCCCGACCTGACGGAGATCGAAGCTGTGACGCGAGTCGATTTTTCTGCCGAAATGAAAGCGCAGTACGTTTCGGAACTGTTTGATCAGGGCAGTGTTACTATCAAACAGTGGCCACTCGTAGGACGGGACGAGTGGGGAAGAGAGACGAAGCCGTACCCGACATTCTGCCAGCGAAACAATAGCTTCTATCACGTCCGGATTGCTGACGAACGGCGGCTTGAGCGTGAAGGATGGCATTTTGCAGTCGAGCGGACCGATGAAACGCCACCTGACGACGCGACAATTGAAACTCGTCCGTTCGATCTGTCAACACAAGACGAACGAGTGCTTGACGCAGCACTTGACGCGGTCTATGCTGGAAACGATGGATTCCTCGGTGATCCTGAATTCGACGAGTTGCAAACCGTGGAGTTCCATCACGGCCTCGATCCCGACGCTAGTGATCTTATCCCGTCGGCTCCGTTTGATTTTGTCGAGGTTAATGAAGCGTACTTCCGGCCAGTTACGGAGCAACGAAGGGTTCAGGTTCCAAAGTGGACGTATACCGTCACCGAAATCACACAGTCACGCAGCGAATTCGACGAGTACGCGAGAACCGAAATCGTCGAACACGACCTGAGGTCCAGCGGTCTCTCCGAGTCCGCACGGAGTGTAATTGACGACGCGATCAGCGAAGACCCGCGACGGTACGAGGAGGGAGCACCGCCCTCAGACGGTCTCTCCGAAGTCTTAGAGGCACTCAATATCGCCAGCGATCTTGAACCAATAGATAGCTACGAGGATCGAGTTGATTTTCGAAACGTCGTCGCCGAGTACCAAGACACAATCTATCGGTTTGACCTGATCGTGACGCCGTGACGCAGCGCGCACCCAATTCGATTACGCGAGTTGCCGGCGTCTACCAATCGAAGCGATAACGAGTGCGATCACTGCGGCGGTCAAATACCCGATCTGAATCGCAATAGATCCGGGGGCTTGCGTGGCACCGACGTAGTCGAGCAGCCCGAGTCCGTTCATCGGCCCGAGATACCACGCTACCAGATATCCGATCTCGAACAGGCTTGGGCGACCCGACCAGACGCCCGCGGCGAGAGCGGCCGCCGGGAGGAACAGCACCGCTGTGACCGCACCGACCAGCCCGATTGAACTCCCGACGAGAGCGTACCGAACGAGCGCGGGGCTGATCACGGCCGTTCCGACACTGACACCGGCAAGATACGAGACTGCCAACAGTCGAAGCGGGTTACTGGTGGCAAAAATCAGCTCCTGAGTCCTGTGTATCTGTTCGCGTGCTCCTGATTGTGACCACACTGGGAGCGGCAACAGCAACGCGATCGGAACCACGGTTGGTCGGAGAGATCCGAGAGGGGCGACAGTCGTACCAACGAGAGCGGCGATACAACCGACATACCAGTGTCGTCGCCGGCCCCGAAGTGCCATTTTCAGCTCAGCTATGAATGCCCGCTGCAGACGAAATCCGCTAGCCGTGACAGACGCGAGCGAGGGACCGCTGTCAGAACTTGAACGAGACATCTCGGTCAACTGAGTAGACGGCAGCTCGGCTGTTGCTTCAGCGTCTGATGATCCATGATCAAACAGCCCAAACGACCACGCTTGCGTATCGTCGAACCGGTCAAACGATAAGACACTCACGACGAGCAAGCCACCGATAATGACAAAGATTGGTAGACGCGAGACCAGAGCGGGGCCCACCGAAAGTCCGGCCCATCGGAACATCTCCATGCCGGTCGCAGTATCTGTGTACGCGAATGAACCGATTGGGCCCTCAAAACCCGGATACTGGCCAGCGATCGACGACGCCATACTCTGGCGCAACGCCACGAGGCCGGTCAGATCAACCGGGGACTCAGGTGGGATGCTACCGATAACGCCTGCAATCGCGAGCAAAAAGTAGAGGGCGGTCCCGCCAGTGCCTCGGAGAGGACCTAGCGTTTCGAAACAGACACCAGCGGCAGCCACGACTGCCATCGTCGGAAGTGTCAGTAAAATGAATGGGAGAGCCATATCGACCAGATTGAACGGGCCGGTTCCTTGGAGCAGAATTGACACGGCGGTCGCGCCGAACAGAAGCGTCGTGACCACAGCCAGGAGTGTGAAGTTACTCAGCCACTTTCCGACGAGGTAGCTACTGTTTGACAACGGTGCAGACGCTACGAATTCAGCGACATTCGTGGTACGATCATAGGCGATGCTGCCGTGAACGAGCGGATAGCCGAACAACAGCAACACCGTCGTCCCGATACCTGCGACCAACCCGCCGTACCACGCGGCTGTCGGAACACCGGTGTACGTATTGCCGACGACAAGCGTCGAATCGACGGTGACTAGCTTTGCAAAGTACGCCAACACGACCGGAATGACGACAAGCTTCGACGTGCGGGAGCGTTCTCGAAAATCTGCGAGTGCGACAGCGGCTGCATCACGAGACCAGCTCATGGCCGGGGGTGTCCTCCGACCGCATGCAGATAGGCATCTTCTAACGTTGGCGCAACGCTCTCGGCTTCGGGTGCTGGCGCTGTCTCACTGACCACGCGGACGCGAACGCCGTCTCTGCCGCGGGTGGCACTACTGATCGTGTAGTCGGCTCTGATGGCCTCGGTGCGCGACTGAGGAACGACCCACTCCCAGACCACACCATCGGCATCCGCAAGGAGGTCGGCCGGTTGGTCGTGAGCGAGGATTTCACCGCCATACAGCAGCGCGATGTCGCTGGCTGTCGCTTCGATATCAGAGACGACGTGGGTAGAAAGAATGACAATCCGCTCGTCCGCGAGATCGGCCAAGACGTTACGGAATCGCACGCGTTCTTCGGGGTCAAGTCCAACTGTTGGTTCGTCTACGACGAGCAGATCCGGATCGGCTAGGAGCGCCTGTGCAATTCCAACGCGCTGGCGCATACCGCCAGAGAACTCACCGAGGCGTTGCTCTCGGGCCCCAGAGAGGTTAACCAGTTCCAGCAAGTCGTCGATACGGGCTTCAGCGTTACCGACTCCGCGAATCGCAGCGAGATACGAGAGGAACTCACCGGCAGTCAAATTCGGATACACGCCGAACGACTGCGGGAGGTACCCGACAATGCTGCGAATTGCTTGTGGAACCTTTGTTGTATCCGTGTCGTTCCAGTAGACTGCACCTTCTGTAGGCTCAATAACGGTCGTAATGAGCCGCATGAGTGTCGACTTTCCTGCACCGTTCGGTCCGAGTAGTCCGATAACTCCGGGTTCAAACGTGAGATCTATCCCGTGGACGGCCCAGGTGTCTCCGTAGCGCTTCCCCAAGTTCTCGACAGAAAGCGTGTTCATTTGTATGCCAAAACCGTGAGTTCTGTCTCGGAATTTGTGCTTGTGGAATCACTACTGAAGCTTAGACATCCCGTTAAGCCAGTGGTCCCACCGATGAATCTACCCGCAAGCAACCGCCGATACTGGTGGACGGAATTAATCATACGAAGGCTTCGTCACAATCATGCAAAGTGGTTCTCGAAGCTCAAAGATGCGTTTGAGTGAATCCCCTGGTGGAGTAGCATTCTTTAGACTATGCACGTTCAATGATTTCACTCCTGATCAGTTTGCGAGTGAGTGTTTTCAGCACCGGCTTCTCGCCCCCCACGGAGTTTTCAGCTCTCGGTGTCCACTGCGTAATACGGTGATCGATATCAAGAGAGCCATCCCGCCAACGGATGTAGCCTACAAGCAATAGCCCACCGACGGCTGCGAAAAGCATCCTGAGGATCCCCTCTTCGCCGATCCAGACTGTCGGCCCGCTAACATTGAGAACAAAAACTTCGGGAGTCTGCTGTGAGACTCCGAGACCGAATACGGCACTCATACTGAAATTATAGAACACGTGAAATCCCATCGGAAGAGCGAGGTGCCCTGTTAGAACATACACACAGCCGAAAATAAGCCCAGCCAGCAAGTAATAGCTGTAGCCACCGGGTCCAGTAACCTTGCCGCTGTGCATGAACGCGAAGATGCCAGTGCTGATGAGGAGGGCGATGCCGACGGCAACCCATCGTGGAACGTATCCATCGGCACCTTCGGCGAGGTTTTTCAGCATCGCTCCTCGGAAAATGAACTCTTCCCACGATGCCAGGACGCCGGTATATGCGAGCACCAAAAGCATCGCTGACAGGAACGGGAGGGAATCGGACCCTTGAAAGAATCCGGTTACGGTTGCCCATCCGACAGCAATCGCGATGAGCAACGTTCCGGCATTGATTACAATCCCGATGAACCCACCAACGGCGAACGATCGTAGCCATTCGCTGTCTAACGCTAGCCCGTACTCTGCTGCCGGTCGACGGTCAAACAGTCGTGCTCCGAGTAGCACAGCTGCGACGAGGACCACGGCCATCAGGCTGAATTCGAGCACCTCTCGTAGTGGGTGTTCGAACCGACCTCGGACGACTGTCACAACAACTCCGAAGGCGAGAAACGTCATCACGAGTGGCAGCAGCGCACGTAGCGGTGCGCGGAGCCGTTTCGAATCGTGATTCCAAACTGGGCTGGTGAGAATTCGCCACCCCTGTTGCAGTCGATTCGGTACCGTTCGATCAAGTGTCGTTTGTAACGACATATTCACACCAAGGGGCACAGTAGACGTATCACCACAGGCACGGCTTCCAACTCAGAAGTCGTAGCAGGCTTTTTACTATTACCCGGATCTGGGATGTGTATGGATGAGGACGAGGATGCCGTCTTGGCGGTACTCGACGACGAGTACGCGCGAGCGATCCTCGCTCACCTCACAATTGAACCGATGTCAGCCGATGAACTCTGTGCAGCCTGTGACATGTCTGATGCGACGGCGTACCGCCGTCTCAACCGGTTACAAGAAGCAGAGCTGGTGGCTGAACAGCAGGAACTTGACCCCGACGGACATCACTACAAGCGGTATACAGCTACGGTTGAGACAGTCACGGTCACGTTCGCTGATGGGAGCTGCGAAGTAGCAGTGACGCGCTCGGCAACCGACCCTGCCGACCGCTTCACAGATCTATTCGAGGGGTTGTCCTGATATGCCCCTCTTACAGTTGGAGGCAGCTGGAACAGACCCGTTCATCGCACTCGGTGTACTCGTTCTTTCTGTGGTCTCTGTAGTGCTGTCACTGACTATTACCGTCGTTCTAATTCGTGGTTACCGTCAAGGACCGGCTCACCGCGGAATGCTCTGGCTCGCGGTGGGACTCATCTTCCTGATTACGGTGCCCGAGGTGCTCCGTGTCGGGTTGCCCACGGCGACCGATATTGGGACCGTCGGTCGGTCGATACTCGTCAGTGGCTGTGAGCTATTTGGATTAGGTACGATCCTGTGGATCGTGTACAGAGGTGAGATGCGGTGATCGTAGCGAGTGTGCTAGCAATGGAACCGTTCAGTGTGGTGTCGATCACCCGTAGCGTGACTGCTCTCGTTGGATTGTTTGTCGCTACGCTGGCCTATCGGGGATACCAACGAAACAGTTCTCCAAAGATGCGGGCGTTAGCCATCGGTATCGGTCTGCTAACGGCAGGGGTGTACGTGGCTGTTATGCTGGCTGACCTGACTGGCGGGGCGAATGGGATTGTCTTGCTCGTACGGGGTCTCGTGACGGTTATCGGCCTGAGTGTCGTACTGTACGCGATTACCGTGGCATAGCGACTCTGTAGAATGCGATAATCCAGATATTCACTCGTCCAGCTCTGCTGAGATCCTCAGAGGTGGCTCTGTTGAAATGTTTAAGTTCTTATATGATCGCCGTGCGAGATACAGAGGTTGCATGCAGCAGTTGATCGTTATTTGTTTCACCTCGTCAGCGTCAAAATAACCGTCAGATGAATGTGCGAACTGAACACCCGAAGAGATTTTTCCGGGGGAAGGGACGATACGAGTATGAATGTAACTAAGCGACAGGTCGCTGTGATCCCGTTCGTCCTTTTTTCAGCTGTTGTCGGTGCTGTACATCGTGTTCAGATGAGCTGATTCCATGCGAAGCTGAACGAACTGAGCCAGTCGTTCGGCGTTTTCTGCTTCGGCGTTGCTGAAACGGTTTGAGAAACAGATAGTTCGGCGTTTTATTTCTCTGAAGATACGTTCGACAGCGTTCCGATTTCCATGTTTCTCGTATCTGAAATCGAAGCCGTGGCGGTGACGCGCAGCTTGTAACGAGTGCGATCCATCGACGAGAAACACGGCGTCGGAGACGTCGTGTTTCTCGGAAAGTTCCGTGAGAAACGAATGAGCGAGAACCTTCGTTGTCGTCGGTTCAAGCTTTGTATGGAGTAATTCGTTTGTCTCGGGATCGACGGCAGCATACAGCCAATATTGCTCATCGTTGAGTCGGATCACAGTCTCGTCAACCGCAACGTGATCCGGACACCGACCAGCTTCGGGCTGTAAATCGGCCTTGTGAACCCCAATTATGAACGGTTGACCGAGCACGTTTGACACCGAATATCCCAAGAATAGAGACTGTATTTGAAAGTGATAGGCCAGCAAGATGAAACTGAATACCGAGTTTCATGAGCAATCTCGGTGTCGCTTGCCGTTCCACAAAACCTAATTCGATCTGGTCGATACTACCAGTGAGGCGTGTGTTTTCGGGCATGAACCACTCAGAAAACACACCGCCTCACTATTCATCTTTATCTGAACACCACCCCGAAATAGGGGATAGTCGTGATGTCGACCGCACGGTAACCGGCCGACGGAACGATGCTTCGGATTCGATGACCGCGAGCAGCCGATCGGCCACTGTATCGAATCCATCGATCAGCTCCCCTGGCGTGAACTGTTTGATCGTTCTAAGATGCGTATCGCCGTGTGGACTGCTGTCCGAACCGTGTCGATACTGAAACCGAGCCGCTCCTTGCGGTGTCCCGCAGTTGACCATTCACATGAACGTCTGTAATTCGAAGAACTGCGTGTCTTCGTAGGTCGTGTTCGCAGCGCGACCGGAATCAAACTCATCGAAGCCGTGATCACGAGTGAGTCGAGTCGTCCGGTAGATTTGCTTGTCGGAGAATTCACAGCCAGCCGTCTCATCATCAGTGGAGAGGTCCACTTCGTCGACGATCTCTGCTTTCGACCGGACAGCGGGAGCTGAAAACTCGCGGTCGTGAGATTGTTTGATGACGAAGTGCGCAGCAACCTGGACGAACTCCCGAACGCCGTCGTCGAAGCGTTTCCGCCACGTACGGGACAACACGGATTCATCGGGGATGTGTTCCAAATCGAGTGGTTCGGCAAGTTCTTGATACCGAGCCAGCGCTCGATAGCTCTCACCTGTTGCCTCTCGGTAGATGGGGAGCCGAACCATTCCGAGAAAGGAGTGTGGAGCAGGGTGCCACTCTGGATAGCTATCGCTGAGGTATTCCGTCTGGATTGAACTATCTACAACGCTCAATAGCAGGGAGTCACCGTCTCGCAGCCGTTCAGTGATTTCGATTCCTGTGTTTTAGGCGTCGGTCATCCGGCAGGCACGGTCCGAGAGCGGGTCCAGCGTCTCCGACATTGATGCGCGCTTGTGTCGGCAGCATAGAGGTGGTCGCAGTCTCGCCTGCACCAGCACCTTTCCTCAATAGAGACGCTCAGTATAGGCTTCGCAGGGCAGCGCAGAACCACCGGATTGAAGCGATTGGTCGTGAAAGCCAGTAACATATCCGAACAGATCAATGAGTGACCCAGATCAGCCGCCACCGCCTGACCGCCTGACTACTCTTCTCGAGGAACAAGATCATAAAGGGACAGTGGGGTGTCTCGACCGACTCGGCGCAGCTGATACTGAGACCCGTAAGCGTGCGTTGAGAGCGGTTCGGGACGCCGCTGAAGACCTGCCACTCTCCTTTGAAGAGCTCACTAACCCGCTTTCCACCTTCCTGACCGATGATGATCGAGCAGTCAGATTGACGACCGCGAAGCTGTTCGTCACGCTCGCGCAGTCCGAACCGGCAGCCGTCCTGCCTGCCGTCGACGCACTCGCCGAGCGGTTGGCCGACGACGAGGAGTTCTACTATGTCCGTGCTAGGAGTGCCGAAGCACTCGGCTACGTCGCAGTCGAGTCACTCGAGGAAGTCACTGATCCAGAGACGCTGGCCGACCTCCGCATCGGACTGGAGTTCGACGAACCCGAGGTCAAAGAGAAACTCGCGAAGGCGCTGGCGTACGTCGCGCTCGGCGATCCGGCTCGACTCCGCCACCAGGTCGACTCGCTGGCCGAGCACCTCGGCGATGAAAACGAACTCGTCCGGTATCACCTCTGTACGGCATTGGTGGTCGTCGGGTGTGAGTATCCAGAAAAGCTTGCCGAGGCGGCGGAACCGCTCCAAGGGCGACTCGGTGATGAGGACCCGTACGTGCAGGGGCGGGCGGCCGAAGCGCTTGGACTACTCGCAGCGTCAGAGCCCGGAGTCGAGTCGGGGCCTGACCTCGATGATGTCGAGGCCAAGCACGAGGACCCACCGACCTTCCTGACCGACCGGCTAGAGTTCTGTCGGCGGCAGTTAGCCACCGAAAGATCTGGCGGGACTCCCGATGGAGTCGGCACGATCGAGTCGATTCGAGACGGGACGGACGAAGTAGTCGAAGAAATGAACGCCCTTGACGGCGACGCATGTCCGCACTGCGGACTCGATCTGCCGAAGAGTGGGCCGCCGATGTGTCCGCGGTGCGGTACTCCTCGCTGACATTTTTTCGCCGGCCTAAAATTCGGAACGTTTTTCAATGTTTAGGTGGGCCTAAAAAATATGACAGACGATTCCAGCGGTCACGAGGCACCGACACGGCGTGACTACATGAAGTACGGCGGCGCAGTCATTGGCGGCGGACTACTCGCCGGGTGTGCGGGCCAGTCCGATTCCGACTCGACGCCGAACGAGACGAGCGCGGACGATCAGTCGACGACGGAGACATCGACAGAGACAGACAGCTCATATACTGTCGAGATGGCTCCGGTCGGGGAGGTGCAGTTCGAGGAGCCCCCAGAGCGGGTCACACACTACTTCCCTGACTACGCCGACATGGCCGTCGCGCTCGGCCACGGCGATTCGATCCTCTCGATGGGACTGCCATCGCGGTTCCACACCAGTCATTACGACGAACTCGACGGTGTGAGCGTCGACGCGGAGTCGCTGACGCGACTGAGCGACAGCGGCGTCGACAAGGAGCTCTTCTACGAGCTGGACGGCGATATCCATCTCATCGATCCGCAGTGGCTCATCAACAACGGCTCGTTCAAGCTTGAGGAGTCCGACGTCGAGGAAGTCAGTAGCAACGTCGCGCCGTTCGTCGGCAACACGATATTCCGCCGAACCGACGAGTGGCACGACTATCGGTACTACACGCTGTACGAGGCCTTCGAAAAAACCGCCCATATCTACCAAGAAGAAGAGAAGTTCACCCGGATTAAACAGCTCCACGACGAATTCATCGCTCGGGTACAAGCCGATCTTCCTCCAGCAGACGATCGACCGAACGCGCTATTGACGTTCGCTGCGGGCAACGAGCCGGAGGCGTTCTACCCCTACCGGCTGAGCGACCAAGGGGCGAACAAGAAGCATTTCCGCGATCTCGGCCTTAGCGACGCCCTCGCAGACACGGGAGTCGAGGGGCTCTCGACGACCGATCGGGGTCAGATCGACTACGAGACGATGCTCGAAGTCGACCCAGACTCCATTCTCGTCCGGGGACACGAAAACAAGAGCCACGGGGAGTTCGAAGACACTGTCTTGGCGTTCATGAAAGACCACGAGGCGGCTTCGGAACTCGCTGCTGTCCAGAACGACATGGTGTTCCGTGGTGGGCCGATTTACTCCGGGCCGTTACATAACCTGTTCCTGACTGAGCGCTACGCGAGGCTGTACTTCCCCGAGGTCTACACGGGCGAACTGTTCGACCGTCAGCGGGTCGCGGACATCATCAACGGCGACGTCTGACCAATGAGCACGACCAGCCCACCTGAAGTCGTCGTCATCGGCGGCGGTGTTGCCGGCCTGTCGACAGCCGTCTTCACCGCCCGACACGGGCTGGATACGCTCGTCGTTGCCGCCGGCGAGTCGATCCTCCGACGGAACGCCCACCTCGAGAACTCCCCCGGCTTCCCCGCCGGCGTCAACGGCCGCCAGCTACTCGATCTCCTCGAAAAACAAGTGGCCGGAGCAGGCTGCGAGCAGGTGACCGCGACCGTCGCAAGTGTCGAAGATACCGACGAGGGATTCGCCGTCGAGACCGACGCCGTCGACCGCTACCGTACGGAGTACGTCGTCGCGGCGACGAAGAACGCGGTCGGCTATCTGGCCGACGTCGACGGCGTCGGCATCAGCGACCGCGGGAAAGCGTTCCTCGACACGGACGAGCGCGGGCGCACCGGCGTCGACGGCCTCTACTCGGCCGGTCGGCTCGCCGAGAAGCCACACCAAGCAGCGGTCTGTGCCGGCCACGGCGCCGAGGTCGGCGTGACGATCCTCGAAGACGACGAGCGGCCGTTCTACCACGACTGGGTCGCGCCCGAGGGCTACTTTACAGACCGTGGGCGGGACTTGCCGCCCGGTTGTGAGGAGATCGACGAGGCGGAGCGGGCGGACCGCGAAGCGCGCGCGCTCGACGTAATGGGTGAGCGTTTTGCCGAGCCCCACCCGGACGAACAAGAAACGCACCCGCGTCTCGAAAACGAGGGGAGCCATTCGGACGGAGGGTAGAGGCGACGCGAAGGGTCTCTCAGTAGAGCCCCATCGATAGTTTTTTTAATTTTTAGGCTGGCCTAAAACGTATGACTGCTCACGACAGCAGTGATACCGGATCGACACGTAGAGGCTATCTGAAGTACGGGAGTACGCTACTGGGTACGAGTTTCTTGGCTGGCTGTACGGGGGGTGACGGTAGCGGGGCCACAGAGGAGCCAACGACCACCGGCGAGAGTGGGACCGATTCCGAAACCGGCGAGACCGAGACGGAGTCGACCGAGACCGATACCGGATACACCGCTTCCATCGTCCCCGCGGGAGAGGTCCACTTCGATGCCGTTCCCGAGACGTGGACGGTCTACAACGGCGGCTGGGCCGACATGGCGTTCGCGCTGGGGCAGCGAGAGGGGTTCCTCACCGCGGGCAATATGATTCCGGGGTTCTTTTTCGATCCGTTCGACATCGACGTCCCGGACCAGGACGCGCTCCCCTCGATGTGGTCCGAGGGCGGTTGGGACAAGGAGAGTTTCTACGAACTCGACCCGGACGTGTTCCTGATGGATCCGAACTACCTCCACGGGACCGGCTGGGACGACTCCTGGAGCAAGGACGACACGCAGGAGATCATCGAGAACGTCGCGCCGTTCTTCGGGAACAACTGCCGCCGCCGACGCGAGTTCCACGATTACAAACTGTACAGTCTCTACGGCGCGTTCGAGCAGCTCTCTCACGCCTTCCAAGAACAGGAGCGATACGAAGCGTTCGCCACGCTACACGACGAGGTGCAGTCAGAGATCGCTTCTCGTACGCCCGACGAACAGCCGACGATCGGCCTCGTCAACGCCGGCTCGGAACCCTCGAAGGGGAAATTCTTCCCGTTGAATACACAGGACGATGGGTACGAGATGAAGCCGTATCGGGATCTGAACGTCGCGAGTGCGTTCCCCCAGGAGATGGAAGACGGCGGGCAGATCGATTACGAAACGCTTCTCGAGGTGGACCCGGAGATTATCGTCGTCCACTGGGGTATCGGTACCACCGGCGACACGGATAGCTTCTCCGCCGAGGCATTTCGGGAGCAGTACGTCACTCCGATGGAGGAAGACTCCGTGGGACAGGAACTGACGGCCGTTCAGCAAGGCCGCGTGTTTCCGGGCCAGTACGGCGAGCAGGGCCCCATCGTGAACCTCCTGCAAACCGAGATGGTCGCACAGCAGCTCTATCCCGACGAGTTCGGTGCGTTCGACCCGGAGTCATTCCCGGAGGTCCCTGAGGAGAATCAGCTCTTCGACCGCGGGCGCGTCAAGGACATTATCGCGGGCGACATCTGAGGCATGGCACGCACAGACACTATCGGACCGACGGGAGCCGACTCCCCGGACTCCACACTCGATCACGACGTACTGGTCGTCGGGGGCGGAGCGGCCGGGCTGTCCGCAGCGACGTTTCTCGCACGCTACGGACTGAACACGCTCGTCCTCGCTCGTGGGAAGTCAGCCATCCAGCAATGTGCCGTCCTCGAGAATTTCCTTGGATTTCCGGTCGGTATCACGCCCGACCGATTTCTCGAACTGGGGCGAACACAAGTCGAGTACGAGGGTGGGACCGTCCGTGAGGAGCCTGTCGAGCGCGTCGAGCGGGTCGACATCGAGGAGCCACCGACAGATGCAGGCGGTGAGCCGCTGGATTCGAATGGGTTCGAGATAGAGAGTGACGACGGCGACTATCGCGTCCGGTACGTCCTCGCCGCGACCGCGTACGACGGGGAGATGTTCGAGCCGTTCATCGAGGAGATAGAGACCGACGAGGCGTTCGGGATGGTCGACAGCGAGAACGGGCGCACGCCGGTCGACGGGCTGTACGCGGCCGGATGGATGACGACCGAAACGGTACATCAAGCCATCGTCAGTGCGGGCCACGGTGCGCACGCAGCGCTCTCGCTGATCCGGGACGATATCGCCGCCCGCTACTGGCCTGCCGTTGCGGACCACTACGTCGACTGGGTCGTCCACGACGGGCGATACGCCGGCGATGAAGCGTGGGACGACCACACCCGCGAGTGGTTCGAAAACGAGATTCTCGTTGACGACGTGGACTCCGGTTTGGCAGATGCGGCCCTCGAACATCTAAAATCCGAGTTCCTGGACCGACAGATCGGCACCGACGAGCGGGCGCGTCGGGATCGTGACGGACAGCGGGCACTGCTCGAGACGATGGACGACGATGTCGTCTCCGAATACGCTGCGAGCCTCGACACCACCGATGACAGAAACTGAGCGCCATCTCGTGGCTGTGACCGCTGGATTCGGGAGTCGCCACGCTGACTCTCCCCCACTCGATCAACACAGCGCGTAAGACACCAAACCACCATGGTCGGCCCAACACTCATCGACATCAGGGAACACATCGAAGCCCTCGCGACCGAGGACGGTCAGTACTACCTCCGTTGTGGGCGGATGGGCGACCGGCCAGTCCCAGCGGCCGGTACCCGGTTCCCGGATCGGGTCACCGCGCGAGCTGCCGCTCGCGCCACCGAGCAGTACCGCTCGGCACTACAACGCTACGACCCGCAAGTCCCATTCTACGACCTAATCGTCTGTGAGGAGACGGCCCAAGACACGACAGTAGCGCACGAACGTAACTCAGAGACAGGCAGCCCACCAGACAGGCTCTCCGAGCCCGATCTCACCGACAGCGCCACGCCCGAGCGGCACGACCTCGTCGAGTTCTGTCACCGCGTCGCCGGCGCGGTCTTCGAGACGCTCTCCGAAGCGGGATACGACAGTGTCGAGGGCGCCGTCATGGACACGTACTTCGAGCTCGCCGAGACCGTCGGTGATCCCGACGAACTCTGTCTGTGTCTCCTCGAGAGCATGGCCAGCGAACTCGACGAGCGCCTGTTTCCTGCTGACCAGGCCGAAGTTCTCGCCGACGCTGCGACACGACTAGAGTCACCCAGCGAAGACGGTGATTCACTCGAGCGGAGCCTGACCGCGCTCCAGCAACGAGGTGTCATCGAGAGCTACACGCGCTCGCCGTACTCCGTTGACCTCGATGGGGGTTCAGGAGTCGTTGTCGTACAGATCTCTGGCTACGCGCTTTCAGCGCAGGACGGCCGACTCCCTGTGCTACCGTTGACGCTTGAACTCTGTCGACATCACGCGGAGCAGTCCCCACAGTCTGTTCAGGTGACCGCCGTGGACGGCGACTGGCAACTCACGTTCGGCCTCGCGGACACGGGAGAGCAGAACGGCCTCGTGAGTGCTCCAATCGAGGGAGAGGTGTGAGATGACCGTCGACACCTATATCCAGCAAGCGCGAACGCGCGCTCGATCCGAGCGGGAGCCCATCGACGAGATGCTGGACGCCTACGACACGTTCATCCGTCGGGTACAGAAGCTACAGCCCGAGCAGACACCATCATCGGTCGCCAGCCTCTCGACAGCCGGTGGGGTCACCCACCTCTCCGCAGACGCGTCCAGTACCGATAGCTGTCGGCCTGTCCGAACGGTGTTCACCGAGACGATTCGCCCTCACAGCGTTGCCGACATCGACGAGACTGAGTCTTTGCTGAAAACGATCCGCGAGGAATTCACTGACGCAATCGCAGTCGCACTCGCTCCGACGACAGAGGCCTCATTCACTCCCGACCTCAAACGGATGGTTCTCGCCGAAGCACAATCTCCGCGGGCGGAAGCGACGGCGCTACAGAAAGCGCTCGAACGCGAGGAAGCGCACCTCGACGAGGCGGATGCAGCGGTCGACGACATCATCGCCTGGATCGTCGACGCGAACGAGACGCCGTTGACTGACCTCGGCTTCGATGCGCTACAACAACGTCACGAGACGTTGGCCAGCCATCGTGACTACTGTGAGGAGGTGGCTCGCGACCGGCAGGAATTCCTCCAGAAGACGACGAACAACGGTGTTGACGCCGGCATCCGTCACAGAAGCCTCATCCCGTACCTGTATCAGGATTTTTCGGTCGACCATCCGGTGCTCGCAACGGTCGCGACGCTCGATGAGACGTGTGAAGATTGCCAACGAACCGTGCGAGACCACTTGGTCCGGAGGGCATGACCGATGGGTGAGGGACCTCGTCGACAGCGTGCAAAGGCGTGGGCGTGGGTGTACGCTGCACTGTTCGGCCCCGATGACTGTTCTGATGCTGACACAGAAGACTGTGGCGAGGATTCGGCGAACAGCACTCTCTCACGAGACCAGCCGGACGAACGATGAGTAGAGCCGCACAGCATCTACTGGCCGTGTATATCCTCGGTCATCAGGACGATCCACCGATCCCGACGAATGCGGTGGCCGAGACGCTGGACCGCTCGCCGGCGACCGTCACTGAAACGTTCCAGCGACTCGAGGAAGATGGGCTCGTTGAGTACGAGGCGTACAACGGAGTGACTCTAACAGACGCAGGGCGCGAGCGTGCTGGAGAACTACACGAAACCTACGTGACCATCTCGTGGTTCTTCCGGAGCCTCTTGGAGTTAGACGACTACGAGAAGGAGGCGATGGAACTGGCCGGACTCGTGAGTCCGACCGTTGCCGAGCGCCTGGCGAACACATTGCCCATTGAGACGGACGCCCCATCACATTCCGACGGAGCAAACTCGTCGGCAGCGACCGATTACGAGAGTTCTTGACTACAACCGATATCGATGAGCGATGCTTCCTGACCCCGATATCGGTCAGCACAAGCAAGCGGTAGTGGGCGCCGTACGGTAGCGTGAGACCAAGTCGTATGACCGGCAGTGGTCCAGTCCCAAGTTCAGGCGATGCGAAAAATTGATACACTCCATTAATGATACACCCATAGTCTCGGAATTTTGGCTACAAAGGCGCTGTAAGAGATATTTTTAGTCCCACGTAATACTAAGATTTATGATACTATGGTTCCAGCGTGAGAGTGTAATGAGCGCAGAAGGCTCCGGGCTCGACTCGTTGAGCGTGTTGACGATCTCCGTCGGGAGGTTCGCCGGTGGGGTCGGGGGTTCGTAGGACATCGGCTACTCTCGTGTTAACCAACACGGCCCATGAACCCATAGTTTTGTTGGTTAAGACGATGGGGGCGGTTCTCGCGATTGCTGGCTGTAACACTACTCGAAACTTCTTTATATACAAGTTTCGTACTATGTTACACCGTGCTCCGGCGCATCGAACTCGAGGTCCTCGCCACGGTTGACCGCGGCGACACGATCTCCGAGCTCGCGACGAAGCTCGACCACAGCGAGAGTTACCTCTCTCGTGCCGTCGCCGAACTCGTCGAGAAGGGGCTCGTCTACACGGAACGCGATGGCCGGCGAAAACGAGTCGTACCGTCGGATGCTCGCGCCGTCCAACTCTTTCGGAACCTCGTCCGCCAGCACTCCCACATCGACCTCCCCGAACTGCTGACCGGGAAGGCACTCGAAGTGCTGTACTACCTCGACCAGCCGCGAACCGTCTCCGAGATCGCTGACCGGAGCGACAACTACCGCAACACGGTCAACCGGGCCCTCAAGCGGTTTCGCGACCGTGGGCTTGTCGGGACCGTCGACGGCCGCTACGAGTTCAACGCCGACTTTGACCGCCTACACGAGTTCGCCCGTGAACTCGCCCATCATTTCCACCGCCAACGCCTCAAAGCCGTTACCTCGAAGGGCACGATTCTCTGGGAAGACTACGACGAATTTCTTGCTCAAACCGAGACGGAGATAGACGCAGACGGATTCCACGAAACCGGCCTCCCTCGGTTCTCGATGTTTGATCTCCAGTTCCTACTCACCGGCCACCGCTACTACGTCTACTCCGAGGAACTCGACGCAGTCTCGCCGGCGGAGCTGTGTTGTCACACTCTCTTGATCGACAACGGTAGCCGCTACCGTTCGTACTGTCTCCTCCTGCTCAGCCACGTCGACATCGACGAGGCGGACCTCCGAGAGCAGGCGGCGAAGTATGGCCTCGAAGACGAAATCGACGCCTTGCTGCGCTACCTCGAGACGCACGGCGAGGTTGACGACGACCGGCTCCCGGAGTGGGACGAGTTTCAGGAACTGGCGGCTGACTACGAAATCGAAATTGGATAGTGGCCGCTTTTGGAGCCCGGCACGGGTGGAAGAGTTATGCGTCGATCGGTCGTGGGACGTTCTCGTACTTGACCATCTTCTCGGGCTTATCGGAGGTGGTGTCGTAGATCTGTTGGAGTGTCTCTTCAGCGGCGAGCAGGTTGTGCTCCTCCAGGAACTCCTGACCCTCTTCGGTGAGACCGTAGAACTTCCAGGGGTAGCCCTGTCGGCGCTGGTCGTCGTCCAGGGCGACCTCCTTCACGATGCCCTCATCGATCAGCTTCTGGATGTGCTTGTCGACGGTCGCATCGCTCACACTGGGATTGAGCTCCTCGAGTTCGTACATCGATGGGAGCTGTTGGGGGTGAGCAAGAATATCGCTGTTGACATCCTCCTCCGCGTGAACGCGGAGGAATCCCGAGGTTGGGATATTAGGGTTTGGAGTCTCCCACCTCTCGTTGCGGTTGGAATCCACAGGAGAGGTCGTACAGGTAGACTCCGGGCTGTGCCAACCAGCCGGTACTCCTATCCCCGGACAACTGCCCGGTAGACTCGGAGTTACTTTCCTCGTTGATGTCCAGACGGATGTTTTCCGCCCCGTTCACGTCCGCGTTGAACGCCGCATCACACGACTCGCAGACGTACAACCCGCGTTCGACACGCTGGCTGTCGTCTTCTCTTCCACAAACGCAACACGTTTTACTCGTGTCACGTTCGGACACTTCCATGACCTCGATGCCCTCAACTTTCGCTTTGTACTCGAGGATCGACGTGAAGCGGTCGAACGCCCACCCGTGTAGGTCGAGGTTTCCGTGCCGACCCCAGTTCTTCGACTTGCCGTTCTCGTCCTCGCGGACGCCTTCCAAGTCCCCGACATTGATGCGACCCACACTACGCTCGATACATTTCTCCACGATGTGTTTGGCGAGACTGTGGAAGAAGTGGGTGCGGCGTTCCGACCATTTGTGATGAAGTCGCGTGGCCCTGTCGCCACTGCTGTCGTCACAGTTGGCGATTTCTTTCGGGAAGTAGTACCCGTCCTGTTTCAGGCGGTTGCCGGGATAGAGGTCGGCGTCTTCGGTGCTGTAGGCGACAGCGGCGAAGTTGCTGATACCGAGATCAATGCCCGCAGTCTCGGTTCCGGGAGCGGCGGGCGTCTCGATTTCGTCCTTGCAGACGAGGTGTAACTCCCATCGCTCCTTTGTTTGGTCGTAGACAGCACGAACCTGTTGCAGGTTCTCAACCTCGACGCCGGGGCGTGTCTCGTATTCGACAAGGATGTACTCCCACGCTTTCGGATGTTCTTTGTGGCTCGCTCCCTTGGAGAGGCGGACACGGTTGTTCTTAGTGTCGTGTCGGATGCCGTTCTGTTTCCACGTCACCGTACTGCGTGGGTGTTCTTCGTGGACGCGACGACCCTGTTGGTCGTAGTAGTTTTGTTTGCGGTAGCCGGGCGGATTGTCTCGTTCGTCATCACTGGAGTACCACGAGTTGAAGGCTTCAGCGAGTTCCTCCAGAACCCGCTGACTGGACTGACTGTGCAGTCCCTTGTACTTGTCGTGACCTTTCAACTCGTTTTTCAACTCCTCGTGGTCGGGAATCTCCCCGGTCTCCTCCCAGACTTGGCGGGAGTGGTAGTTGGCGACGTTCCAGAGTTTGCTGGCACTCCACCCGTGTCGGTCAAGCGAGCCCTCTACCTGACTGTAATTGAGGATTTTCGCTCGATGGGTTCGGTGGACTTCCAGCATTCTGAACGCCTGTATAATTGCTTATAATCGCTTCTCTTCTAAAGAATGGGATTGAGAACGGTGGAATATCCAGTCCTGTCGAAGTCAGTAGAACGTGTCACGGAGTGACGGCGCGTATCCACGGCCTGAAGGCCGTGGTATTGCGCCAATTCAGCGTATAATTCACTGGTCCTCACGCTCTTCCCACTCCGGACGTGGTGTCGGGGACGGGAGTTCGTCAACCTCAGTTCGAAGTTCGTCCTCTGTCGTCCACGGGAAGCATCGTTCGTGGAGTTCGAATTTACGGAATTTGTTGAGATGGACCCAACTGTACGTTGTCGGCTCTTCGTCCTCATCTGCCCGCTCGTCGATCACATCCCACACCTCCTGTTCGTCGATGTCGAGACCGCTCTCTTGGGCGCGATCGACGAGCGACTCGACGTTTGCTTTGACTTCATCCGTCGACAAATCCTCTGTGAACGCTATCTCAAGGGCGGCCTGAATGACGTGCTGTGGCGAGTCAAGGTTCTCGTCAGTCACCCACGCGTAATCACGTGGGAACACGTACGACTTGTCGAAATACGGCGGGTCATCGATCCTCGCCCAATTCCAGTGGCCTCCGCCACTCTCCTTCTCGAAGACCCCAACGATGTAGTCGCTGTACGTCGCGAGCAACGAAAACATGATATCGAACGTATTGAGGCGGTCAGTCGAAAGTTCGAGGAGATCACCCATGATGAACGGATAGGCACCGAGCTGCTTCGTGAGTTCGTTCTGGACGGCGCGAAGCCGGCGGATATAGGGGTCGCGATAGCTCCCCAAAATAAAATACGATGTCCGCTGACTCCAGAGATACGGCAATTCACGCTGGGTGAACCGCCAGATTTCCCGTTTCTCTGCAGGCTCAAGTTCGATGCCCCCGACGGCCTCGTGAACAACGGTCATAATATCCCCAGCGTCCGGCGGCGGGCTTGGGTCGGTCATTAGCTGTTGATTCAAACCACATCACCTTATCCTTTCTGAACCACTTTGATTTTTTCTGATTTAACTAACTTGGACGACCCTAACTGTTATAGCGTCCTACACCGTACTGCCACGTATGAGCGAAACCGACGCTGGCCCGGCCGATGGAGGGCCGTTCGCGGAACAGCAGCGGCTATTCAAGCTGCTGTCCCAAGATACGCGCCACCTTATCATCCAGGAGCTGCTGGGCCATCCCGCCCATCTGATGTCGCTCGCCGAACTCGAGTATATGACCGGGAAGAGCCAGGCGGCCATCAAAGACCAGTTGGAGACGTTGATCGACGCCGGGCTCCTCGCACGCTACACGTACGATCCAAGCGAGGGAAAGCGTGATCTCCCCTCTCAGTTCTACGGGTTCACAGAGCGGGGGGTCGAGGTCCTCCACGACTACAAGTATCTCCGTGGCCTTCCGGTCGCACGTGCCCTCTACGAGAACACGCGTAAGACCGAGAAAATCGAGCGCCACGAATCGGCCCCACGTCCGGAGCTTCCGGATGCTGTCGCGGCAGCCCTCGAGTTCGACGAGCCCGTTCTCGACACAGTCGATGGTGGCACAAACTCGTAGTTCGTTGTCGAACAGCACGGTTCTCGACGCTGCAGAGACGGGACGTCGACTTCGTACCTTGGTCAGCGTATCCGGGGCGGAACCTCCAGCCTTGAGGAGTGGGCGAAACGAACGAGTAGGCCAGAGAGCAAGTCGACAACTCCACCACATTTGACGGACTGTTGCCGTTCTCTCTCCCAGTATTTATAAACTATCAGACACACATCTGACATATGGAGGTGCGGCGGACCGTCCCGATCAAACTCAACGTACATAGTGATGACGCCGCACTTCTCCGTGAAACCGTCGATGAATTTCAATGGGCCGCCAACTACGTCGTTGATCACGCTTGGCAGGGCGAATACAAAACAACGAGCAAGGCCCAGTTACAGGAGGAAACCTACGGCGACGTGCGTGACCAGACGCGATTACACGCCAATCTCGTCCAGAACGCTCGCAACAAGGCCGCCGACGCCATACAGAGCGTCGTCGCCCGTTGGAAGCAAGGCGAGTATGCGGGGAAACCGCACTTCTCGACCCCGACTATCGTTTACGACAAGCGATGCGCGACCTTCCACGACGAGGTCGTCTCGCTGGCAACTGTTGACGGGTGTATCGAAATCGAGTACATCCTGCCAGACGGCGGCCGCGAGCGAGAGCAACTCGTCGGCAGTCAGCGACTCGTCCGCGGGGCCGTCCCGCACGAACACGTCCGTCAGCTGTGTTTCGCCCCGCGTGAGCGTGCCCGTCTTGTCGAATGCGACCGCGTCGATGTTCGCGGCCGTCTCGACGTGTTCGCCACCTTTGAATAGAACGCCCTGCCGGCCACCGGAGGCGATTGCTGATAACACCGCCGCCGGCGTAGAGATGATGACGGCACACGGCGACGCGGCGACCATCAGGGTTATCGCACGATTGAACGTGCTGGTAAACTCGTTCCCGATCAGGAGCGGTATCGCGATTGCCGCGTTCGTCAGCACTCACACTCGCCAGATACCCCGTGTCGTCGATCACCCGGGACAGCAGGCGGTTCCACGGGAGGACCTCATCTTCGGACGGCGTCGCACAGCCGCTGAGGGTCCGCCGCGTTGTGAGGAGGTCGAACGTGACGCTGGAGGTGAAAATGACTAAGTTGATGACGACCGCCTTCGACATCGAAACAACGTGGTTCGAGACCGATGACGAACTCACTAAGAGTTCGTGAACACTGTCACCTCTGATTGTACGCTCAATTTCGAGCTCTTTTGAGAGAACATCTTGGGGTCCATGAGAGAGCAACTTCTCCACCGGACCCATTCTGTATTCCGGCGATAATTTTCACCGTATCACCCTTATGTAGGTCTAATTGTCTGATCTCGTTGTGTCGTGTCATCGACACGGACATCATCAGAGCCTCTTTTCAATGCCGAACAACTCCCCGGGGGCAGATGCTACAGTCACGCTTGTTGCAGACAGATATGCTCTCCCGTCCATGTATGCGGTTTGAACGGGAGAGCATAAAATAGATGTTTAGAAAATACGGATACTTTAGTTACTTACACAGATGCGTTCTGTTTCTGCATCTGTAGTGTATTGGAGTTGTGTTCGAATAGAGAGTTACAGTCCTCTACCTGTCTTGGTTAAGCGGTTCGCGGTGGAGTACCTCGCTCTCATTGAAGACGACAATGGCCATCTCAGGCTCCGAGTCGATCGTAACGCTAGTCTCGTCGCCGGCGGTCACCTCGTCGGCGTCGGAATCCCAAGAGCGCAATCCGTCGGTCGCGGGTTCCACGACCACGTCAACCTGGTCAGCGTCTAGCGCGTCACCGCCGGCGTGCGTGAACGTCACGACGCCCCCGTCGCCATCCTCAGCCGGTTCATACACGACCTCGAACGTCGCCTGCGGGGAGATCACGTGCTCGGTTACGGTTCGGGTCTCCTCGCCAGCAGTCCACTCGACAGTGATCGTTGTGCCGGCGGACAGATCACCAAGCGACAGCGTCTCCCCACCGGTCAGTCGGTCCGTCTCATCGGCGGGCTGGTCTGTTGTGGGCTCACCATCGATCAGAACCTGGAAGACATCGGCGTTGCGACGAACCTCGCCGACGTAGCGGAGCGTCGTCCCCGACGCTTCGTTGTCGCCCCCGTCTCCTTCGTCAACGACGAATCCGCGGCGGGGTGCCGCCGAGAAGTGAGCGACGGAGCTGGTCGCCGACCCGTTCTCAAACTCGGTGTGGACGCTGACGACAACGGTGTCGTCGAGCCCGACGTCGTCGACCGTGATCGTGTCTCCCGTCGTTAGTTTGTCGTGCTCGGACGCAAACGCCGACTCCTGATCGTCTTCTCGTCCCTGGAAGTCACCAGCACTGTTCACCGACACGCGCAGTCGTTCGGGGTCGGCAGGCTGGTCGCCGACGTACTCGATCGTCATCGCCTCGGAGTCAATATCGTAGGTCGCCGCGAGTGCGTCGCGTGCCGTGGTTGTGCCGCCAATATGGTGTTCGCGGTCGCCGCCGGTCCACACGAGTCGGACCCGCAGGAGTGGGGGTACTGGAGCAGTGAATGAGTCATCCGGACCAAACTCGTCGAGTTTGTCCGCGGGCTGGACATCGGCCGGGGTGCGACCGACCTGGAGCGCTAACTCTGACGCTGGAAGCGCCCGACCGCCTCGGTGTTGGACCGTAATCTCGCCGGCGTCCGGGTCGTATTCGATCGATGCGCGCGTGTTCGGAACGACCTCATGTTCGGCAATGACAACCGGTTCGTCTGGCTCCTGCCACTCGACTGCGACTGTACTTCTCAGGGGAAGTTCGCCGAGAACCATCTCCTCGTCGCCCGAGAGTGTATCGTGTTCGTCAGCAAACTGCGTGTCAGCTGTCTCTCCGTCGACCAGCGTCACGAACGCGTCAGCAGGGCGAGACTCCTCTCCGTCGTACCTGACTGTGGTCCCGTCCTCGGCATGTGAGTGGATCCAAACACGCGGGGGGCGGGCACGGTAATGGATGAGCGACCTGCCACCCATCGGTTTCTCAACGTCGAACTCTAGCTGTACACTGTCGCCAATCGACACGTCCGTGACGGTGACTGTATCGCCAGGTTCGAGGGTTCCGTCGGTGAATTCCTCGCCGACTGTTTGGACGCCTCCCTCGCCGCGGTGGACCAGCTGAAGGCTACTTGCGTCGGCGGGGCGCTCGGCCTCGTAGCTGAGTTTCAACGTTTCGGCATTCATCTCGTACTCGATGTCGAACGCCTCGCGGTCGACCTGTGGGCGAGCGTACGTGTCGTAGACATTCGCGTCCGGGTCGAACCACCGCAGCATCACGGTTGCGATCAGTCCAGTCTCGACAGCGATCTCATCGCCGGCCGTGAATTCCTCGCCGTCGAAGACCGTGTCGCTCACCTCATCGCCGTCGTGCCACACTTCCAGCTCGTCGGCCGGCACCGCCTCGCCTTCAACATGCTCGAACGTCACGGTGCCGGCAGCGCGGTCGTATTGCGACCGGATGTGGGCATCCGGTGACGCCTCACGGTCAAATTCCGGCGGGGCCTCGACGACGGTGTCGACGAGTACGAGTCCGTCGGTTCGGGTGATGTCCATCTCGACCGGGACGGCGGGGTCGACGGTACGCACGAGTCGCTCGATGGTCTCGTCATCGAGCCCGTCGGCATCATCAGCCGGGCGGATCACATACGCGTTCTCCGCCGTTCCGTCGAGGTCTCTGAGGTCGTCAGGATCGGTCTCGAAGCCGGCGGCGAACGCGTCTACGTCCTCGGGGACCGCGGGCGGAAACGGACCATCGGCAGCGTCCGGAATCAAAAGCACCGTCTCGAATCCACCAAGTCGAGGGAGGGCGGCCGCGCCCAGCGGCGATTCCGCAAGGCGATCGACATCGTCGGCGGCCGCACGGCCGGCGGCGCGAGCGACTTCGATCCGCCGATCGCTCCTGTCGTCTTCCGCCGAGTCCGAACGACTGCGAGGACTTGGCGAATCCCCACTGCCGGTCGCAGTGGCCGCCACGCCGTCACCGGTGAGGAACGAGGTCTCACCGTCATCGGCGAGTCGCCAGTCGGCAGGGAGTTCGTCCGTCGTCTCGGCCTCCGCGGGGACCTCGTCGTCCGACTCACCGCCGGTATCACCGCCTCCCTCGCCGACCGCAATCGTCTCACCGCGGTCGAGTCGGTCGAAGCCGCCAGCTGCCGTCACCAGCTGGAACCCACGTTCGGCCGAAGTGACCGCGACCGTCGCAGACAACTCGTCGGCGTCAATGTCGAGCCGCTCAGTCGCGGAACGGGCGCGGTGGCTCAGTTCCTCTGCCGCGTCGGCGTCGATGCGCTCCGCAATGACTATCGCGTACGTCGTCGACAGCGCGTCGCCCGCCGGAACAGGGAGGAAGGCGTCGGCGAATGGTGCCGAAATATCGATGTCAAGGGCGGTCGGTGTCCCGGCCGGTCGGCCAGAAACGTTCACGTCGGTTTCAGAGGTGAGAACACCTGTCAGCGCTGCGAGCGTCAGGGCGCTTCCTCCGAGGAAGCCCCGACGGGAGGGTCGTACCATACGCAGAGATACCGACACCGCACATAAAAACGGCCGATAATACAAATCGTTATTGTAGTCTTCAAGCATCGGCTGCTCCCGTTATGCCATCGCTGACCGCCAGCTTCGCTATTTGCGTGTGAGACTGATCGCTCAGTACAGATAGTTCAACGAATAGCATTTTTATGCAGCATTGTATCTGGAGGATAATAGCTCACCAGAGCTGAATAGTTGTAATGAGAGATGTTCGAATGACAGGAGATAGCAGTTCCAACCACGTTGCCAGTCAACCGGTTGTTGTTCAGGAGGTACCCATCAGAACGAGATACCAGACAATATCGACTCAGAGCTGTATTCGGCAGAATGCCACATCAACTCGTTCCACGAATTCAAAATTGTGCCTAGAGGCGAGCTTGTTGAAGCACTCCGCAACAACGGCTACACGGTAGATTTCAGAGACCGATAATGACAATGAGCGTCAACTGAGCGGGCGTTCGGAGTAGTTCTCGCGCAGAGACGTTGGTGTACTCTCGCCGTCCGAGATACCCGATCATGAACTCGGCACCGTGTGCGAACACCAACGCGCCAATTCCGAGTAGAAGGTTGATAGACAGCACTATTGAGCGATCAACTGACAGCCAGTACAACGCGCTTGGTGGGACGACTGAGAGCGCCCATGTGCCAAGCATTGAGAGTCCAAACGGGACGTTTCGCGGATAGATCGGCGGCCATCCGGGTCGAGGACACCACCCGCCTCGTTTCTCGCGGAGTTCGTGTAACGGTTCGATCTGACCGACAACGTCGGGGGAGTCACGCTCATCAAAGAGTATTTTTCTGACTCCCAACAGCACCGTGCTGAACGCTTCAATCCAATATATAACGAGGAGTGCCCAGGGGTTTCATCCCAAAACAATAACCCCGATAAGCGGCACGAGATTTGCACCGATGAGGACGAGGCTTTCGAGCGAGCGGAGTGGCGAGGTGGAGGGCGATGCGTGCATACTTCGGTACGGGTATTGACCGATTGAGTCGACTCTTGAATATATAAGATGGTTCGTACATCACCGATGGCAAAGTTTCTGACGCGACAGCACCGAATTAGAGAAGAGAGTGTGTACACTGCGCTCTTGAGACAGCGAAACAGGGACGATTCCGTACCGATACCCCCTCAGAGTGAGAATATCGCTCTTATTTCGGGCATTTTATTGGAGGGGACTAAGAGATACTACTCGAATGGCCCTCCAACTCAGCCATGCGGTTAGCGACGGTATTCGGCGTACACTCACCCGAACTGGTGGAATCCTCTTCGTTGGGTTCCTCGTGATTCAGTTCGGGATTCAAACAGCTGTCAACAGTACTGTTCTCGGGTATCTCCCGCCCCAAGCCGCGGCGCAGTTTAGCCGCAACGCTGGGCTCGCGCTTCCGATGTCTGGAAATGTCGGACTTGCCTTGTTTGGTGTGCTCATCATTCTGAGCTCGGTGTACTTTGTGATTCTCTCTCGAACGTTTGCTCAACCACTGAGCGAGATGTCGACGTTTCCCGCGCCGGCGACGCAGCGACTCGGGCGAGCCACGGCAATCGCGCTGGTCGGTGGACTGATCGTGAGCATCACGGTGATGATTGGCTTCTTCCTCCTGTTCATCCCGGGGCTGTTCTTTGCGGCCTCGTTCCTGTTTTTCATCTTCGCCGTTGCCGTCGAAGATCGCGGCATCATCAGTAGTCTCAAACGGAGTTGGGGGCTGGCTCGCGGTTCCCGGCTTAAACTCGGCGTCCTTGTCGTTGTGTCCGCCCTGTTCGGCGGGGTTATCGGTGGTGTCGCACCGCTGTTGGATCTCGCTGGTGTGCCGGTCGCCGCTGATGTCGTAACGGTCGTTCTCACGACAGTATTTTTCCTGCCGTACTATGCGATCATCGCGTCGGCGTACCTCCAACTGCGTGACGACCGAGACGTTTCCAACCGGTCGACAACAGAGCCCATCGACGCGTCACAGGTACCTGAACTCTAGTCGGTTCGCTCACCCCTGCTGAAACCCTCGGTACGCAATATATCCCTGTGCGGGTACGGTCACCACAGTATCTTCACGTGATACCGGATAATTCGCTCAGCAGTCAAACGAGGACTTTCACGAAAATAACAGTTCACTCTCATTTCGCAACATGACCGCCAGCTGAGAGATATATTAAATCTCTCACTAATTTGTACGCACTGGAGGTTCAGAACTCGAAAGCTGTTCCACTGTGGGTAATGAAATCCGTACTGATCAGGGCCGTCCTGCTGATTTCCGGGGCTCTGTATTCAAATATGATAAATATATGCCAACTCGTTTCGATAAGATGCCCACAGTGGACAGAGACAAACGTCTCGAGGAAGTTCCCATGTCCGCCCGTCGATGGGGTGTAGACATCAACCACAAAGAATCTGTTTAGAGGATTGTATTTTTGCCCGGACATGTATTGTGCCCGCCGCCGCGCCCTCTAACTGCCCGGCGCTTCCGCAGTTCCGACCTCAACAGTGGTTGTTTGAGTCCACATAGCCTCGATGAGTACGCGCTTATTGCAGACGAACTGGTCCTTTCGTCGGTCGGTCAGCCGTATCTAAAGCCCGACCTGGCGGAGATCGAAGCTGTGACGCGAGTCGATTTTTCCACCGAAATGAAAACGCGGGGATTCCAGCAAGCTATTTCAAAGAATCCGTTTAATCATCGTGCTGTCTAGCGGTTTGTGTGAGAGAACAGGACGATGATGTCATAGACACACTGAAATTGTTAGTTTGTCAAAATATGGCACAATCAGCGTGCTGAACACGGAAGTCACAGTGACCGAACGTTCGTCCTCAGTCTTCCGTGAGGCCGAGTTGCTCAGGTACCTCCTGCGGGTCGTAGTAGAGCCGAGCTTCCTGCACCCTGCCGTCCGCGATTATATCCTTCGCCATGCCGTTGATCTCGATCTCACGCCCGGTCGGTGGCACACTCTTATACTCCCCTTTGTGTGTTCCCGTTATTGTCCATTCTTTCATAACGATCCCGTCATCCACGAGCAAGTCCTCGGCGACGACGTGCCAGTCGGGAAACGCCGACCGAACCTCTCGGAGGTACGCTTCGAATGCCTCGCGTCCATGGAGCTCACCTTCGGGGAGAGCCGGATCGGAGAGCGCGATCGACTCGGCAACCACATCTAGCTTCGAGAGGTCCCCGTTCCACAGGTCCTCGTAGTCCTGATAGGTATTCAGGGTCTGTTCGTGCTCGGTGGTGCTGGCTTCCGACATGGGTTGATCCACCCGATTCAGAGTCGGTGACACGAGCGGATATTATTACCCGATGAATGCGTTCCCAACCCCTGCGAACGTTTGCGCCCTGTGCAAAGGCTGTCGGACACCCCCCTCTCTATACTGTCCCGCGCTTCTCCCAGACCAACTATTAGATAGAACGTGACCGTATGCTCTGTATATGGCAACGTATGACATGGATTCTGCGCTGGAGGCCATCCAGTTCTTTGCGAATTCGGCCAACAGCGTCCGGGTGTTCGAGGCACTCGCCGACGGGGTGACGACGAGCAGTGCCCTCGCCGAGCGCACGTGTGCATCGCGGTCAACGGTTGCCCGGATCCTTGATAAGGGGGAATCGCGGGGGTGGGTCGAATCCGAGGGAAGTCAGTATGAACTCACGTACATGGGAGAAATTATGACCGAAAAGTTTCGCGCTTATCGGCAGACGGTTCAGGGGGTCCAGCAACTCGGGGAAGCGGTCAATTACCTCCCGGAACCGGCTCAAGAACTCGATATCCGCCATTTCCGCGATGCCAATATCACGGTTCCAACAGAAGACTGGCCGGAGGCTCACCTCAATCGGGCACTGGAGCTGTACCGGACCGGCGACACATATCAAGGACTTACACAGAACGCTCCGGATATATTCGTCCGGACGCTCGCTGACTTGGTTGACCAAGGGCGACTGGAGTTTGAGGCAATTATCGAAGCCGAATTTATTGAGTATCTCACTGACGACCCGGAACGGGCGACTCCGTGGCATTCGATCGCCGATCAGGTGTGGCTGTACGATGGTCCCATCACGTTCAGCATGCACATCATAGATGAAACAGTGGTGTTGTGGTTGGGCTACATTGAGGATAATCAATGGATAGGTCCGGGGCTGCTAGAAACCGAAAACCCGGTCGTCCGTGAGTGGGCCGAGTCGCTCTACGAGGAATATCGGGCCGAGGCTGAGCCACTCGATCCAGAGGTATTGCCCGAGGCCTGAGATACGCGGGGCGAAGTCACACAACACTTCCAATCGGGGACGACAATCGATTTACTATCTCATCCATCCCCGAGTCGTATAACGCGAATCCGGGCCAAAGACGAACCCCGACACGACCCGTAACGGATTCTACGCGAATTCAGCAATGCTGTTCTCAGCGGGCGGTAGAGGCCATGAAACACTCGATAATAGCGGGTGGGGTGGAAGTGGACTCGCGGGGAATCCATTACACCGCTTCAAAGAAATCGTTTAATTCCTGCCTCGTCCGGGGGTTCGTGAGTAGTCGGTCAGAATGATGTCACAGACGCCGCTGGCACTTTTGAACTCTCAAAGACTGACACTGTTTGCATGTTAGACGGAGAGCACAGGTGATATTCGGAGTTGCGAAGAGATTCGCTTCCCGTAACTCAACGTCGCCGATTAGTCTGGTATGTCGTATCTTAGCACGCGGCCGATGCCAGCCAAGATTCTAAAAACCCATTGCGGTGGGTTTACTGCGCGGACATCCTCTTCATGTTCTGTCGTCAGCATCGCTATCAACACGATATCACTGAAACCCCCTGGCGGTAATGACACTCCTCGCTCCGCTACGAGCTGATGAAACCTCCGAAAGAACTCCTCGTGCTGTAGCGCAGGCTCATGGATATTGATGAGCTCGACGGGCGTCTTGTTCCTGAACGTATGCGGGTTCCCTGGAGGGACGGTGTGTTTCTCGCCTGCGGGCACGTCCATCCACTCTCCGTCCTCGTACACTTCCAGAACACCCGAGAGCACTTCGTAGCTCTCCTCGGCGTTTGGGTGAGTGTGGACAAACGGGCCGTCCTCGGGGACGGATTCGATCTCAAATCGCATTTCCAACAGTTCGCCGTCCGTCTCCTCAGTCGATCTCGTGATTTCCCACCGTCCAGGGAAATCTCCCCAATCGAGAATACGATTCTGCCTGCTTTGCTCTGTGGCCGTCATGCTGTCGCCCCCAACCAGAGACGGTCGATGTGTGGGTTCGTGTTGTTTGGTGGTGTCATTGGCTGCCTCCTGTGGCATCCAGCCGAGGTCTCGATATTTCTTTTCGGTCCTTCCACGGGACGGACGCCAAGTCGCTCGGGTCTTGGTCTGCTACTGGCAGACGATACTAGATGCGAGAGTGGACTTATATGTTAGGAGAATAATATTTCTCTTATCGAACCGAGGCAAATCCGGGTTACGAGGTAGCGGTTTCAGATCGAGGCCTTCGGTCGAGATCGAGGACGTTCATGTCGTCGTCCAGCGTGATAGTGAACGTACTCGTCACGCCCTCGATGGTGATCGAGACACGAAGCGGACCCTTCGAAACAGCGGTCTCGACGCTGCTTTGAAGCAAGCTGACGGCCTCCTCGAAGGAGGGGGAGTGGATATCCAGTTCTTGACTGTCTATCAACCCGGTTGCCATGGCCAGACCGGTGGCAAACATTTCGACCGGCAACCGCTTGGCGAACCCGCAGGTATCACACCGCATGTCTGCCCACACCGGGAACGGCGTCCCACAGGTGACGCAGGGCTGGCCCCCCTGACTTTCGTGAGCATCACAGACCGTCACGGACGAGGAGATGTGGCCCGCACACTCCCGACAGATACCGTACATCAGATAGGTGATATCCAGCGCACACCGGTAGAGGCCGGTTGCGAGTGCTTGGTCAGGGTTGCGGGTCATCATTCCAGCGGCCGGATAACTCGTGAGGAAGAGGGTCCCCGTCGGTGCCTGGTCCCCGAACAGTCCGTCGCACTCAGTACACCTGATCCGAAGCCACTGGTCCTCATAAGTGGCCTCTAAGTCTGCTCCACATAACGGACAATCGTCTTCGATCTCCGTAGAGAAGTCGAGTCGGTCCGTTCCGGAAACAGCTATTACCGTTCTGGCAATTTGTTTGCCCGCACCGCTCAGGCGGTATCCATCGTCAGTACGACGGATGAAATGAGGCGCGAGTTGTGAGAGATGATAGTTGAACTTCCCATTATCATCAATATCGACCTCATCTTGCAACCCTGAATACGACATCGTAGTAGCAGTATCAGAGCCGTCATCGTATTCGTGAGCAGCGTCTGCACGCCAGAGGACCCGGATAATCTCTAACCGGATTTCATTTCCTAGAATGGCAAAGGCCTCATTTGGCGAGAGTCCATCCAAGTCCAGATCCGGAGTGAACCGAGTTTGATCCATGGTAACTAATCGCGTGGCAGAACGAATAAACGTACCTCCAGGAGGGTTCCGCAGGCTGAACCAATTACAAGATATCCGTATGCATTTATTAGAATCTCGATAACTGTCCAGTCCGTATGGATGAACAGTGTACTGGTAATGTGTAGGATGCCGTGAGAGGGTTCGTATTGATATCAATGACCGATTGATTATCTCATCCGCCACCGAGTCGTGGAACGCGAATCCAAACCAACAATGGATCCCAACACGACTCGTAACAAATTCTCCCCGGTTTCAGTAATCGCATACTCGGCAGGCGTTAGAGGGTCTGGAACACTCGAAAATGATGGATAAGCTGGAAGTGGACTCACCGGGATTCCGGTACGCTGTTTCAAAGAATCCGTTTAATCCCGGTGCTGTCGGTCGATCATGCGATCCTAAATTTGTACACTGTAGGCTCCGGTTCGACCACCGTTTGAATACCAGACGATCTTCTGAAATCAGGATACACTATCGGATACGTCCTGTACACAAGGCGAGCTCCTACACTCGCCCCATCTCTTTTGACTCGCTACGTGGTAACTACCCACATGACCGATTCGACCGTATCCGAGTCGCCGCTTGAGTCAGCGGCCGGGGCCGCTGAACCCCATGTAACTGAGGCGTTCAAACTGTTGAGCGATGAGATCCGGCTTGCGATCCTGCTGTCGCTGTGGGAGGTGTACGATCCTCAGGCCGAGAACAACGCTGTCTCGTTTTCGCAGTTGTTCGACCGCATCGGCATTCACGACAGCGGGAATTTCAGCTACCATCTCGACAAGCTGGTCGGTCACTACGTCGAAAAAACGGACGACGGCTACCGACTTCGGAACTCCGGACTCAAAATCGTCCGGGCAGTTATCGCGGGCTCGGGTCTGGAAACGCGCCGTCTCCCACCAACCGAGATCCCTCGATCCTGCTACCACTGTGGTGCTCCAGTGGAACTCAGTTACGAAGACGAGCGACTCTACCAGATCTGTTCGGAGTGCGAGGGGAACATCGGCCCCGAGTCAGCCGAACGGACGCCAGAGGGGACGCTCATTGTGTACGACGATTTCAATCCCGCCGGCTTGGCTCACCGGACGCCTGAGGAGGTCTTCGTGGCGGGAACGATCGAGTACCTGCAGGGCGTCAAGTTGCTCATCAGGGGTGTGTGTCCGGAGTGTTCAGGGCCGATCGAGGAATCACTCCACATCTGTGACTCTCACGACGCTCCGGCGGGGGAACTCTGCCCCAACTGTGGCACGTCGGTGCGTGGCGGCTGGAACGAAGCTCGGGTCAGGTACGTGTGCTCGGTCTGCAAGCACAGCGCGTCCTATCCGGCGTGGGTGGCTGTCTTCGATCACCCCGCCGTTGTCACGTTTTACCACGAACACGGATTCGACATGACCTACGATCTGGACGACCCCGAGGTCTGTGGCCGGTTGTTCGAACGCCTCAAAAAAGACCAGACGGTCGTGTCCAGAGATCCCGTTCGGATTCGCGTGACCGCCACATGTGATGGAGCGGAGCTCTACCTGACCCTCGATGGGAGTCTCACTGTTGTAGATATCGGCCTCGACGACCTCGGGACTGACCGAGACTCGGCGATGGATGCAAGTAAACGGGGGACGAGTGATTCTTCTCCTGACATCCCACCCTCGGGAAGACAGGAGAGCGACGATCCGGTCAGTCTTCCAGACACCGATGACTGCCTACAGGCACTCCGACGCTCTCGGTGGCCGGATGGACCTCATTGCCCGAACTGCGACAGTATGGATACGATCAAGAAAGGAACGACGAGCAAGGGCGCACAACGGTACAAGTGCCACGCCTGCGATCGCAAATTCAACGACCTTACGGGGACGCTCTTCGCCGACCATCAGCTTTCCATTCCAGAAATGATCCATATCGCCCGAGAGATGGACACAGCAGAGATGACAGAAATTTCGCAACAGCTCGATCGTTCCTACAAAGCCGTCCTGGAATTCGCTCACGAGGTCCGGGACAGCAGTACAGCGAGTTCCGAATCGACTGTCCTGGCAGCCGTAAAGCGGTCGAACTTGGCCTGACGATCAGCCTTCGATAAACAACGGACGTGACCGGATGCCCGCAAGTGCTCCGGGGCACTGAAATCACCCTATACCTGTTCTATCACTCGGTCACAGACGAAGCCAGATCCGCGGTCAGTTCTCTCGGACGGCAAGCCGAGTTCACCCGACGAGACAGAAGTATGATACGATGCCTTATTCTGATCTCGTCCGAGTCCTGGTTTCTACATATGACTTCGTAGAGTCTTCGAACTCCATTCCCTGTGTCATCAGAATCGCGCCGTGACCAGCAACGCGCCTGTGTCGCCAAGACACGGGGTACAGAGTGAATCAGACAGACAGTGTGCTAACTGAAATCCAATACAGATTACACTTTTAGCCCGCCCAACAGTATCAGTAGGTGAGTCGTGAGGGAACGATGTCGGCCGCCAATGCCCGCTAAACGACCCCGTGGACGACCACTGGCACAGAGGATTACGTAGGATGTGAAGCAGAACCGACAACAACCGATTACACGGTGAGTACACATGGCAGAAACAACATCAGACGAAAGAGAACACACGCCCGAAGAAAGCGAACCGGACCCGGAACACATCATGCAGGTGGCGACGGGGTTTTGGGGGACCAAAGTGTTGGGTGCAGCCGTCGATCTCGAACTGTTCACCGTCCTCTCAGACGGAGGGCTTCGAGCCTCCGAGATCGAACGGGAGCTCGGTTTGCACCCCCGGGCGACCAGAGATTTCCTCGACACGCTCGCGTCGCTCGGATTCCTTGAACGTGACGACGATGGGAACGATCCCCGGTATCGGAACACGCCGGAGACTGCGGCATTCTTGAACAAGAACGATCCACGGTACATCGGTGGCGCGATCGACATCTTCAACCAGCAGGTATACGACGTGTGGGGAGGGCTCGAAGAGAGTCTGCAGACAGGCGAGCCACAGGGGGTCATCGACGAGACGGGCGAGCCGTTTTGGGAGGAGATGTACGATGACCCCATGGAACTAGAGGCGTTCGTCGAGGGGATGGCCGGGCTGTCGAAGGGGAACTTCGTCGCGTTCGCTGAGCAGTTCGATTTCTCGGACTACGACTCGATGACGGACGTTGGGGGTGCCCTCGGCGATCTGTCTCGGATCGTGGCCCGACGCGAACCCCACCTTTCGATCACGACAACGGACCTGCCGGAGGTGACTGAACTGGCCCGTGAGCGTATCCAGACAGACGGCCTTGAGGATCGGATCGACGCCGTCAGTAGCGATTACAACGAGGAACCCATTCCCGACGCGGACCTCGTGACAGCGAGTCTGGTCCTCCATCAGGAAAATCTGGAGACGAAGAAGACGCTCATGCAGAAGTTCTACGATGCCGTCAACCCGGGCGGAACCTTCGTCGCTATCGACCATATCATCGACGACGACCGCCAGGCGAATACCATGGGTCTGATGATGTCGCTGAACATGCTCGTATATTACGGTGATGCCTTCGACTATACTGGCGAGCAGTTCATGACATGGGCGGAGGAGGCGGGCTTCGAGGACGTCCAGATTCAACATTTGAACGGGCCAGCGAGCATGGGCATCGCGCACAAGCATTGAATTCTCCGGTTCGACTGTTAAACAATCATTTCTCCGGACAAGAGGCAATCTAATTCGGCCGTCTCAAAACCGTACTTTATTACAACCGATACGTGGACCTGCACTTCCCGTGCAAGAGAAAGGGTGAATATGTACCACACGACAGATTTATTTCCGCGCCAGAACCATCGTTTCGGGACCTGGTAACTCCCTGGCTTCCCCGCCTTCGAACCCGCTTTCGTGCAGCCACTGGATACACTGACTCGGTGTGTAGTCGAATCCGTTCGGCGTTTCGACCAACATGTTCAAGTTCATCAGCAGTGGCATTTCGGCCTCACGACGCTCCTCGACGATCATTGTCCCGTATATGATGACAGTACCGCCGGGGTTCACTGCTTCGACACTTTCCTGAGAACCTCCTGTTTCCGATCGAGACTCCAGTCGTGCAGGATGTGCCCGAGGATGTAGACATCTGCTGCCGGGAGCGGGTCGGTCCCAAAGAAATCGCCCGTCCGGAACTCGATACGGTCGGTTGCGGGGCTGTCACTCGTGAATTCACGGAAGTGGGGTTCGACCCGTGGCAGGTCCAAGCCGATGGCAGTGATGTGGTCGTTTTCTTCGGCGACCCGCTTTGGAACTACTCCCTCACTGGTGCCTAAATCGACCATCGTATCGTATTCCTGCCACGGGAACTCGTGTGCGAGAGTGTTCGCGACGCCCATACTCAGTCCCGTCATCGCGCCGACGAACTGTTCGAGATTCTCATCGTTCTGGTAGATGGCTTCCTCGAAGGGGTGGGTCTGATCATCTTCAAGTTCGTTGGTGGGTCGTCCTGTCCGGAGCGCCTCTTCGAGGTCACCCCAAAAGCCGTAGAGGCGGTCGTGGCCATTACAGCCCACCGGCCGATGTACGATGGCTTTTCCCGGACGAGAAATGCATCGGTCGGCGGGGCGTTGTTTCCGCGTACTGGCCATTCTCACGGTCCAGAGGACTCTAATGCGACGGAGTGTCAAGGAAATCTCCGCTCCGTGGGTGGAGGCGAGTTCTCTTCAATGTCTGCACTGGTCTGGACAGCAGCCAGGCGCGTCGAAACCCGAGTTCGACAGTCCGCCAGGAGGTGTCTTCGATTGCTTGGAAACCGAACCCGAGTTCCATGAGTGGACCGGGCGGTTGGCCGTCTTTTTGGATGTGTATTCGCCTCAGTGGTCGCCTGACACGAAGTGGAATTATCTTCCAGCCGACACCTGCGAAGATTTATTAATTTTTGTGGATACTACTAGGAGAAGGTTAGGGTGATGAGCGCAGTATTGTGTAGTAATAGAAGTAAGTCCGAACCTCAACTATTCGGTTGGGGTAATGATCGTCGCTGTCCGCTGCGGTCCAATATCAGCCCACTCTTCGATATCATCGACTGATTGCGAGCGATTCGCCCTTCTCGGTCGATTCGAATAGTGGCATCGGGGCGATCTTCTAAGCGCTCGGGAGTTGGGTTTCGGCTCCTCTTAGTTCCTTGAGAACGTCTTGTGAGAGAGCTTCGAGGGATCGGCAGGTGTCTCTTCTTTTATGTTGTTGAACCGCTGTTCACCGTTCATCACGAGGTAGTGCAAGACGACGAGTCGCCATTTCGATCCAATCTCCTCGAATGCTTGTGTCATCGGACACACCTCAAAGTGGTCTTCGTCGTCGGTCTCGGACCCGTGGGGATTCGATGTCATCGGCGCTCACTTGCGTGTGAATGTTTAACACAGAAGGCAATAACACCCACTGTGCCAAAATTATGGGAGAGCGTTTTCTGGCCATCTTGAACAGACTGGTTCGGACCAAATTCTGTACTAGAATGCGATTCTGATAAATAGACCGCCTCTACGTCTTGTATGTGGTTCTAATAATAATTCACAGAGATAGAAAGCCGCACCGGTATATCATTTGTCTGTAACGACCGATCCGATTTGTCGAAAACTTCTTGCAAGACTCGCGCCTGTATGCAACAGCATCTGGAAAATCTATCAGTCCTACTCATTTCACCGGGGCTACATTACTTCTGGTATAGGCGGCGTCACAAGACGAGTGCAATCGGGAGCAATGACTGATCGATTATCTCGCCCGTCTCCGAGTTAGGGAACGCGAATCCAAACCAGCCATGACCACCGTTACGACTCGTAACGAATTCTACCCGAATTCAACAATATCATACTCAGTGGACGGCAGAGGGCCTGAAACATCCGAAAATGCCAGATGAAGCAGAAGTGGACTCGCGGGGGTTTCGTTACACTGCTTCAAAGAATCCGTTTAATCCCCGTGCTGTCGTTCGGTTGCAGATCGGATTCCGTCAGTCGTCGTCAGCGGTGTAGGCACCGCTTCGGTGTTCGATCCGATGGACCTCCAGCACCGACTCACCCCGGTCGAGAATGCAGGCGAGCCGATACTGACCGACGCGGAGTTTCGCGAACGGACCGCCGGTCAGCGGTTCGAGGTACTCGTCGGGGTCGCGCCACTCCGACTCGACCACCTCGTCGAGTTTCGAGACGATGCGGTCCTGCACGTGTGGGTCGAGTGAGTCGAACTGATCCGCAGCTCGCGGCGTGAATTTCCAGGTCCAGTCGTCCTCACTCGTCATTTTCGTCTCGATCCATCATCTCGACGACTTCCTCACGAAAGACCAGCTCGGCGTCGCCCGAACGGAGATCGTGCTCGCTCGCCGCGATCTGTTTCCACCCCTCGCGGGAAAATTCTGGATGTTTCACCGCGTCTCGGGCAGCGTAACGGAGGAACTCGCTCCGGGAGTTGAACCCCTGTTCCTGCCACGTCGTATCGATGTCTTCGAGGAACGCTTTGCTGAGTCGGAGATTGATCTGGACCATTTCGGGCCCATCGTCACCATTTGCGGTATCCGCATCAGACATATACAGATGCTTTGCGTCCGTATATACTAAGTTGTATCGTCGCCGTGTGGATGTCGGCACGACTCGTAACGAATTCTGCCCGAATCCAGTATTGCTTCTGTTAGCGGACAATAGAGCCACTGAAACGTCTAAAAACGGCGGTTGAGATAGAAGTAGACTCGCGGGGGTTTCGTTGCACTGCTTCAAAGAATCCGTTTAGTCCCGGCGCTGTCCGTCGAATGGTCGGATCGGCGATTCTGGTGTATTCGTGCGTTTCACCACCGCGTGTGAACGATTCTCAAAAGCCTCTTTGTGGAATAGCTATCGATGTAATGATATTTTCACTGGTTACCGTATAAGACATACAGCGCATATCTCGCATGCCCTGTGATCAGGGCAAATCAGCAGACTCGTCAGGAAAGAGCGTCCACGGACCGCTAACCCTAGATGAATGTTAATTTGCTGCGCTTGTCGGGCGGAATGGGATTGGTGTATGTAACGTCCTCACCATCGCACAGCTCCTCGAAATCATCGTCAGTCGTAATCAGGTAGTCAGCATCATATGCCCGTGCGAGCGCCAGGATGAACGAATCGTAGACATCGTGATTTTTCTCGGCGCTGATCTCGTATGCCTCCAGAAGCGTGGTCGCGGTCGCACCAACGATTCGTGCCGGACTCCGAACGAGCGATTGGATTGCGTTTCGAGCAGCAACTTCGTCAACTCCGAAATTATTCGTCATGAGATACTGTGTCCGGAGCGGATAGTAGTCGAAGACGAGCAAGACATTTGGCCCATCAAGAGCGTTCTGGATCCACGGATACACATCGTCATGCGCCGGATGATCGTCAGTCAGACCGATGGCAAGAATATTCACATCAGTGAGGACGGTTACCTCGGTCGGGAGTGAATCAGTCATCGGTTCTCCGATCACTGATCCATCGGCCCAAAGAGTGCGTCTCCCGCATCGGTTGGTGTCGTCTCATCCCAGTCATCCCGCCCGGCTGTTGCTGGCTCAAGCTTCGAACTCGGCTTCGGGTTGAGTTCAAGCACGGAGCCGACGAGTGTCGCCGGGAGCTCGTCGTTCGATTCGATTCCCAACCGATCTCTGACTTCTTTCGGGAGAGTGACTCGACCCCTATCGTCTACGGTGAGTGTCAGCTCTTCCTCGTGGTTTCCATCGATCGACGTCTTTCCCATTTTTCTTTACCTAATACCCACTACTATACTGATAGATAAAACTGTTGTGCCCCACAGAGTATCGATACGTCCGCATCCACAGTGAGCAGTTGGTTCAGATCGAGGTATCTGGAGCAAATGAAGGCGCTGTGCTGACTACACGCTCTGAGTCTTGCGCTACTCTACCTGCGAAATTTCATACACACCACTATGTCACTGCCTTCGGGAAGAACCAAACACACCGTCACAGCGTCATCGACCGATCGATTATCTCTCGTGTCTTCGAGCCCCGGAGCACCAAACGAGGTCAAGACGGATTCCGACAGGACTCGTAACGAATTCTCGCCGAGTTCAGCAACCACATACTCAGAAGACAGTAGAGGGGTCGAATCGACTGAAAATGGCGGATAAGGTAGAAGTGGACTCGCCGGGAATCCGTTACGCTGCTTCAAAGAATCCGTTTAATCCCTGTGCTGTCCGTCGGTTTGCGCGATAGTTATAAGCACCACAGAGGTCACTAGCACCGTTGTATATTGAAACTGACACGGTCGGCGTGACCGATACAGAGGATGTAGTCAGCAATGGAACTGCTTATTTCTCCATCTGAATCCTGAACCACCTGATAGAATGCGCTTGCGAATCTTGCGCTCACGGTCTCGCATTCCGCAATTGATAAAACAACTCATCTATTTTAAATAGTATGCTAACTTTTTACACACCCTTAACCATCTCAGGGGACCCAAGTACGGTTCGCTGGGGGCTTTTTTTCATTTTCACCGGGATTGCGGTCAGTTGCTTCGTGGGTGCTGCGTACGGCTCACGGCTACGGCGACGAGATACGCAGTTCGGGCTCAGAGCGGTCCTCCTTACCAACGGATTGTGGCTGGGGTTCCAAGCGCTTGGGCTGGTTACCACCAGCGAGTCGCTTAGCAACGCGCTCTACATTGGGGGACTCATCTGGGGGCTCACGGGCGTGGGTGCATGGATGTATTTTATCTCCGCGTACACCGGTCGGTCATACCATCGCGACCGACGTTACCGTGGACTCGCTGTCGGCACCTATCTCGGGCTCCTCATCGTTAAGCTCACGAACCCGCTGTACGGACTGTACGTCTCGACGGAACTACAGCAAAGCCCGTATCTACACCTCGTGGTTGAACCGCAGTTGTTCTACTGGGTCTCGTTCTCGCTCACGTACGCACTCGTGGCACTCAGTTTCTATTGGTTGCTCACGACGCTGCGTGAATCGGCGTTTCCAACTGGGAGTCTCGGGGCGCTCGGAGTCCTCGCGCTGTCACCGATCATACCGCGGTTGGCTGTCAGCACGCTACCGACCGAGCTACTACCGCCTATTATGCTGGGATTGAGCTTCGAACCGGTCGGTGTGACCGCGTTTCTCGCGGGAGTGTTAGTGTTCGTTGGGAAACCCTTCCGACAGATCGAGCAGTCTGCCCGCTCACGATTCTTCGAGGAAGCCGACGACGCGACGTTCGTGTACGATACTGACGGTGAACTCGTCGAAACGAACACGCAGGGACAGGAGTTACACTCAGCGACCGATAAAGACCTTACGACTATTGAGGCGTTCGAGCGGTCGTTCAGTCCGAATACCGAGCTTGAGGATACGGATCCTGTCCCTGTGGAAGTTGATGGCTCCACCCGATACTTCGAGGTAATAACGAACCGGATGGCTACCGGAGCTGAACTTGTCGGGACGGTCGCAACCGTTCGGGACATTACCGAGCGGCGAGCGCGAAAGCGCGAACTCGAGGAGCGGAAGAGAGAGCTCGAACTGAAAGAGCGAGCGATGGACGAGGCTATCGTCGGGATCACGATCAGCGATCCCGACCGCGAGGACAATCCGCTGATATACGCTAACGACGGGTTTGTCGAACAGACCGGCTACACCAGAGAGGAAACACTCGGACGGAACTGTCGATTTCTCCAAGAAGACGATAGAGATCAGGAGGCGCTTGACGAACTCCGTGAGGCGATTGCCGCCGAGGAACCGGTGACTGTCGACCTGCGGAACTACCGCAAAAACGGCGAGCAGTTCTGGAATCGGTTGTCGGTGACGCCGGTGTACGATGACGGCGAATTGGTCAACCACATCGGTGTCCAGCAAGACGTAACCGATGAAGTGCGCCGCAAACAGCGGTTGTATGAGGAACGCGAACAGTTCCGCCTGCTAACCGAGAGCGTCGACGAGTACGCCTTTCTCATCGTCGACGAGGACGGAATCGTTCAAACGTGGAACACCGGTGCCGAGGACCTCTTTGGGTACGACGGTGACGCGGCGGTCGGAATGTCGATGGCTGAACTCCATCCTGAGTCCGACCGCGAGTCCGGCCTCCCAGAGCGGTTGATACAACAGGCGCGTCTCGCCGGCGAGAGCGCCGACGAGGGCTGGCGAGTTCGCGCCGACGGGTCGGAGTTCTACGCCGACGTCCGGTACGCGCCGCTCGAATCCGACGATGGGGTGTTTCGCGGGTATGCGGTGATCGTCCGCGACATGACCGAACGCCGTCGCCAACGGCGCCGAACCGAGCGATTCGTCGAAGAGTCCGAGGACGTCGTTACAGTCCTCGATCCCGACGGGACAATCACCTACACCAGCGGGTCGGTGACGCGGGTGTTCGGCTACGACCCCGACGCCCTCGTCGGTGAGAATCTCTTTGATTACCTCCACCCTGATGGACGCGAGCACGCGATGGAGGCGTTCTTTAGTTCGGTTGAGGAAACCGAAAGCGTCACAGCAGAGTGTCGACTCAGATCTCCGGATGGCGGGTGGTTCAACATCGAAAGTCGATACCGGAACATGCTTGACGACGACGCCATCGACGGGGTGATCGTCTACCTCAGGGATGTGACCGAAGCCAAAGACCGTGCTCGGCGGTTCGAGAGCATTTTCAACCAGACGTTCCAGTTCACGGGCTTGTTGGACACCGACGGGACGGTCATCGAGGTCAACGACGCCGCCCTCGAGTTCGGCGGGCTCGAGCGCAGCGACGTCGTCGGGAACCCCTTTTATGAAGCCCAGTGGTGGACACACTCCGAGACAGTCTACGATCGGGTTCAGGACGCAATTGAGCGAGCCTCAGGCGGGGATTTCGTCCGCTACGAAACGGAAGTGCGGGGCGCTAACGGCTTCGCAACAATCGACTTCTCGATAAAACCCGTGACAGATGAAGACGACGAGATTACCCTACTCGTTGCTGAGGGGCGCGATATCACAGCCCAGCAGCGGTATGGTCGCCACTTGAACGTCATGCAGCGCGTGATGCGACACAACATGCGGAACGATTTGACAAAAGTCCGAGGCTGGACAGAGCTGATGAGCAGAGAGACGGACGCAGAAAAACGGGCGGAACAGTTCGAGACCGTCAAACCGATTCTTGACAAGTGGGGGGAGATGATAGAGAAAATGAAACAAATAAAACAAGTCCTCAATCCGGAAGGTGGTGGGGCAGCCACGACAGAGGCTGGCCCACTGATCGGAGAGGTCGTTAATGAAATCCGAGAGGAACACGAGGACGCAACGATCCTGACTGAGATATCTGGCGATGGGTCGGTGCAGCTACAGACGACGCTCGGAGAGGCTATCCGTGAGTTGGTAGAAAATGCCGTGAAGCTGAACGATAACGCTACAGTCGAGATCGAACTCGTCGAGTTGGAAAACGAGTGGATTGAGGTCCACGTGCGAGATGACGGCCCCGGAATGCCGGAAATGGAGGCGGATATCCTCGAAACGGGAGAAGAGACGCCGCTCAATCACGGCGGAGGGCTCGGTCTGTGGATGGTTCGAATGATCGTCACGCAAGCCGGCGGTGATGTGTCCGTAGCGACAACCGACGGGACGGAGGTTAATTTGCGGGTGCCGGCTATGAGAAGTTCATAAATTGTTGCTGTGAGCCAACAGCGTACGCGGTGAAGAGAACTCTGTGGCGGCGTAGTTATCATCAGAGACAATCTGCGTCAAATTGAATAAGTGTTGGTTCATGCGAGAACACGGTTGAGAGTGAAACGGTGGCTGGGATATCTTATCGGGACGCTGCCGATGTTCAATTATTTGTGCTGATTGTAACCCACATATTTCACCAGATTTCTAATGGATATAAGATAGATCTTTATTCGTCGCGGTATATGTGTACCCTGTACTGACCGATCACTCTTTCTTTACAAACTGACCCCTGTTTGTGCCCGGTTCGCGCTCTCTATCTTGCATCTCTGAATCGATATATCAATATTACGTTAGATGGCGGATGACCGATACAGAGGCTCAAGTCAGCACGGGGGTAAGTTACTTTTTTATCTGAATCCTGAATCAGCCGATAGAACACGCTTGCGTAGTTACCGACCGACCGTTCCGGATTGCCACCGAGAAATATCAGAGATATATCAGTACCGGGTGCCATCCCTTACGCTAATAGTAATCCAGGGACCGATGCAAGGACACCGAGGAAGACAACGAAGGTACCGACGGCTAGCATTCGAAGTGTTCCTGCTGAACGTCGTCGGTCCGGTGGCAGCGACTCGGCGACTCCGGAGAATCCAAGCCCGATAGCAAAAAAGATGAAAAAGTCAGAAGCGTTGAGCACGACACCAATGTATACCCAAATAAGGAGGCTGATGAACGATAAGAACAGCATGATGAGCCCCTTCCTTCGTCCATCTGGCTCACGGAACACCATCTGTGGAAGTAACTCCATATGTACCAGCAAGAGTTCGGCCGTGTAAAGCGTGCGGATAACTGAAAACCGGCCTGTACTCTCTCTTTCATTTGCGTCTTCCGGGGATCTATTTGCCAGCAGTGGAACACGGTTACTAAATTTATTATGCAGCCTCAGATAATGGAGAGTATGGCCCTCCAGACAGAGAATTCGAACAGGACACAGCAGGGTGGTGTTGTCGCAGGCAGTGCTGCAATTATGTTTGCTGCTGCAGGAACGACCGAAGGGCTGTTTTCAGGTGTGATGTTCGTCGCAGCGATGGTGACGATTCTCTCCGCGCTTGGGCTCTATGCAGCCGCGTACCGGGAGAGAAAGGACTGATCACGAAGCACAGTAATCGGCTCGGTTGTTGGTCAATCCTCCGACATGTACGTAATTATCGTATGCCGGATACGCGCTCTGGGGCTTGTTTAGACGTGGACGATCACGGTGATGAGGTGCTGACAGCTTGTTCTATGTTTCTGACGGCAGCCTTTAGAACGAGCACTCTGAACTGCCCAAACCATGTTCTAGCCCGTAATGTCTCGCCGAACCGACGCTTCAGTGCGTAGAAGATCGCCTCGATGAGCGACCAGCGGTGGTAGGTGTCCTCGTCGTGGCGGGCGTTGTGTGCTTTGTCAAGCGCGAGAACATTCGACAGAAAGTATCTCCGAGTCCCGCCACGGATGGCGGTGATAGGAGTAACGGCTGGTTGGCACAGCTATCGACGTTCCTGTTTGACAAGGAAACTGGTGGGTTCGCTCATCGCATTCTCTCATAGGACGGGAGGGGCGGTCGGATTATCTCCCACGTTCGTGGGTGGGTTTATACTCTCTCACAGACCGATATACCGATCACAGACACGATTGTTCGGAGAAGCGTCACACTACATCGCCTCCAGTATGTCCGTGAGAAGATTCTTTTGTGCCCGCTGGAGGTGTTCACGCACAGTCGACGGATCGAGATCGAGTGCCGTGGCGAACTCATCAGTCGTCACTTCCATGGGAACCTCGAAATAGCCCATATCGAAGGCGGTTTCCAGCACCTCCTGCTGGCGTGGCGTCACCGCATCGAGCGGGTCAGCAGGCCCCTCGTAATCGGTCAACGTCCGGAGGAGAGGATCTGCGCCTGTGTCGCCGTACTCGTGCACTCGCTCGGAGAGGGCATCCTGGTTCCCGACCATCGTTACGTCGACGCCGTCGCCGGCGACCTCGACAGCACTCTGTGAGGCATCCGTCTCGTGGTGCGGGTCGAATCCCTCATCGAAGGCTGGCACCGCGAGCTTACAGAGGTAGGTCACGCCGCCCTCGCGGTTGAGACGCTCCCACCACTCCAAGTTCTCCAGCGTCGAGAGCTGGTCGGTGGGGATCGGCTCCGTCACCTCGATAGCGAGGAGGCACCCAGGTCGCTGACACTGGAGTTCGGTGACCCGTTCCAGCCCGGTCATCTGGATCACTGAGACGAACTCCTCGATCCCGAACGCCGCCAACTCCTCTTTGGACAGGTGGATTGTCACTTCGCGCATCGGTTCTTATCTGGATCGGCGGTCGCGCCGGTCTCGTCGCTGGACGCGCTCGGTTCGCGTGACCGCGGCATTCTCATCGAGGTACAATCTGAGTGTTGCAGCATCGCGTCGCAATGCGACGCGGTACTCGTCCGGGTCGGTCTCAATCTGCTCGGCGGTCCACTCCCCGTCGTGGAGATAGCGATGGAACTCCCACATCCCTGTTCCCATGATGTCGACGCCGTGTTCCCAGTGAAACGCGACCGATTCGGGGTGATACGCAGCCGCGTGCGTGAGCGGGAGACTCATGAATCGCAGGCACTGCTGGCACTCGCTGCTCGTCGCAAAGGACGCTGGAACGGTGTCGCCGACCGGTTGGTCGCTCGCATCCAATACCTCGGTGTCGATGCGCCCGGCGCAGTCCGGACAGACGCCCTGGCGCATCTTGACCAGATCTCCAACTAACGTCCACGTGACAGCATCGATCAAGGCAGCCCCGTCGTGAGCCTGTACTTGCGCCGGCGTAACGGTGTAGGAAAAGTTCGGTCGGTCACAGGCCCGACACTGCAGTAGGAAGTACTGGTCGTGAAGCGCCGCCCGGAGGCCCGTCTCGCCACAGTGCAAGCAGGCGCCGTCAGTCTCGATTGTCCCGATATCCGAGGGATGTCGGTAGTTCTCGGCGAGGACGAACCGGACCATCTGTTCGCCGGCGTGCGTGAACGCGTAGCCGTTCTCGTGTTTCCTGAGAAACGTGCCGGTCAGCTCCCCGAGGTGGTAGGATAATTTGGACGTGCCATCGACGTCAACGCGGTCGTAGATATCGGAAAAGGACAATTTGGCGACTCCTGTCTTTCGATTCTCCTGTTGGGCCCTGGCGACGGTCCGAAGAATATCGAGTCGTATCCCGTCGGCCAGCAGTCCAAAGACATCGTCCGCTGTCCGATCGGTCTCCATACAGGTCTGACGACTGGTATCCCAGTGAAAGTAGGGCTGTCTGGAGGCGGTGCGATTCCTGTCTTTCCGGCTTTGTTGAAATCCTATTCTTCAAACACATTCTCGCCTGAAACAGGCGTTCGATGAGAACTGCATATCGACTACCGAGGGTTTTACCAGTTCAAAGAGATGTCCCGGTAGCCGTGCGAGATACATCGCGCGAATGAAGCAGTGACTCACCGGCTATGGTTCGGCGCTTGAATCGGTCAGTCCAGACGAACCACGACTCGATATGCCACCGAGATGCTGTTCACTCAATCGAAGATCAAAGTCGGTGAGTATGAGATTATTATAATGAGTAGACGGTGGAAATAACAGTAAGTGGGACTGCAAAGAGCGCCGTGTACCAGATAGCCCCTGCTAAAAGTAGCGCCCACGTTGACAGGCCATATCCAGTCGAATCCCAGTCAACGCCGACCCGCGGAAGCACGACAGCACCGAGAAGCGGGATAGCGACGAGATAACCGGCTGAGACGACAACCACTACGGTAAACAGTGCACGCCCTGTATCTGCGACCGCCAGAGAAGCTGCTAGACCGAGCAGGTACGGAACTGCTGCTCCGACACCAACAACGCCGTACGTGAGAGAGAACGATTCGAACGGCGGAAGTCGTTCAAACAGTTGCCGAAACCGTCCCGACAGGAGAAATGGAGACCAACAGAGAGTTGCAAAAACACCCACTCCTAACAGGATGCTAATGAGACTGATGTAGCCGACCAACTCATCAAGAAGTGATTGCAGAGGGACCATACAGGTCAAACAAATGCGAACGTCAATACATCTTCGAAAGATACAGTGCTCGATACGCAGTTCTACTGACCGGCTGATTTATCCGGATCGGTGTGAAACCAACGGTCACCGACTGCTGACTTCAGGCTCTACATTCAGCACGAGGTTCCTGACAGCCTCGGGGTAGATTTCACGGACCGTGCTGCATAGAGGGCGCGAGTGCACCAAATCTTGAGTCATTGAGGCGCCTGTTGTTAGAAAAAATATCATCCATTTAATTGATAAATGGAGGTCGGCGTAGTTCATCCTAGTGCCCTGGGTATCCGCCATCGAACTTTTATTGGTTGATAGGGACAGTCAGCCCAGCAGCAACGGCAGTGCAGTAGTTAGAGAATTAAAACTTCCATGGGCAAGCGCCGGGACTACGAGATTGTTGGTCCGCTCGTACACCCATCCCAAGATCACACCGAGTAGGCTGAGAGCAACAAGCCAGAGCATATCTCCGGGAGCCGTCGCCGCGATACCGATGTGTAAGAATCCAAACAACCCTCCTGCAAAGAGAATAGCTGGCCATCTACCGATCACATCTCGGAGCGAACGCTGGATGATTCCTCGGAACATCACTTCCTCGGCTGGACCGACGAGTAACAGCAGCGTCCCCACCCGAGACCAAAGTACTGCATTCGACAGGGACGCGCCGTCCATTGTCCGCTCCAATCCGAGCACGTTCTGAATCAGGATATTCGATCCGAGAGCCGCTATAATCAGGAGAAACACTCCAAGAAGGATATACCCCAAATCCCACACGTCTGGAGGACGGACTTCCATCCAATCGAGTGGAGACGGCACGTCCAGATAACGAATAGCCGCAATCGCCGTTCCGACCGCGAAGAGCGCACGAAGTAGTTGACTGACCACGTCACGGGCGACAGGGAACTCGCTCAATATCAACGCATCACTCGGACCGATGACAAATCCAACGAGTTTGAGCCAAATCCAGAAGAAAAGGGAAACTACGATCCCTGCGAGAGCGAGCCAAACCGTGTCCCGACCTCTACCCAAACGCCCTATCCCCATAAGGGCGAATACAAAGACAACTGTTGTAAAATTTCGTGTTAAGCATTCTTCCATCCCTCGGTAACTTTCTCCTCTGTAGTTACCGCTCAATTCAGCTCGGCCAAGGTGATGTAGTCATGCTCTGTATCTCGCACCTCACTACCGACAGAAACTGAGGAGATCTCCTTGGCGTTGCTGAATACAGCGCGCGTATCTCGCACAGAAGCTCTTCAGAAAACGAGCTGGTCGGATCGGTCAATACAGACTAGAAATATATCGATTGGATTGTCTTCGATTATTCAGCGAGTAGACTGTTCTACCTTGTATCTGGGCTACCCTGGAGCCGAGGCTGCCCCGAATGGGGAGATAGACAGCAAGACACTGTACAGCCGACGGAACAAAGTACGTTCAAGTACAATTTATGTGGAGAGAGTGTCATGGTAGCCAGGCTGGACCGAGTGGTGCGGCTGTACGGTCGATACGGACCGTCACGGTTGCCGCTCGGAGACCGACAGGACGTCGGGGCCGGCTACAGTATGGCCGCCGGTGTCCTCGCCGGTGGAATCGTGTTTGCTCCGGTGAGTACGCTGGTTGCGGGTTCGTTGGGTTCCGCAGGGGTGATTCTGTCTGCGGTCCCGGTGTACCTCGCCACGGGATTCGTGGTCGGGGCGCTCACGTGGCGCTCCCTGCCGTCGAGTGTCCCATACTACAGTGCCGTCGCAGCGTTGGTCACGGTCGCCGGGAACTACCCTGCCGGAACTGCCGTGTGGTTGCTACTGGCTCCGGTGTACGGCTACGAGTTTTTGAACCCATACGGGGGAGTTGACCCGCCGACCTCGCTCACCGAGCTCCTCGGAGCGTTCTTTGAGCTGTACCCCGATACCATCTTGGTAGTGGTAGTGTGGACGATCTGGATAGCCGTCCCACTCAGCCTCGTTTTCAGCTACGTCTACGAGCGCAGTCGTAGCGGAGAATAGCCGATACATTCGCACGTTCAACTAACGGGTGATCCATCCGATTTGACGCGAAATAAACGAAGCCGTTGTGCTGACTTCATCCTCTGTATCTCGCACACGATTTCTGACATAATATCGGTATATCAGCGTTCTACGTCGGTATGTGAGTCCTCTGTACTGAGCGATTGGGGGATGTGAAACTATCAACTTCTGAGGATTTCAACAGAGCCGCCAATCTGGCTTATCGAAGATATGCGCGTTGTATACAGCGGGGACATTGAGAACTGTAACGAATAGAGGATTTCAACAGAGCCGTCTTTCCCTAATCAATCGAGCGAGATCCGGCGTCCAAACATCCCTCTGCTTGCATTCTTCCACCCAAGCCAGCAACAAGGTGTACCGACACTGCCCGTATGAGAGTGTTTCCGAAAGCACTTGACTGTTGATTAGGGACATGAGGGTGGTATTTCGATGTCGCCCTCCAATCGAACCTTCCAAGTCGCCGGTATCGCCGTCGCGGTCCTCCTCCTATGGCTCGCCTCCTACCCGGGGACGGTCGCCTCGCCCTACGTGGCTGAGGACTCCTACCGATACCACCACCAAATCGTCCCGGACACGGCAGCCGAATACAACGAAACCGTCGAGCAGGCACCGACCTACCGCTATAGTTAGCTCTCACCGACTGCCCAAACCTTCGTGGACCGGACGAGAGCAGCTCCGGACAACGAGTATACCCCGGTCGTCTGTCAGGGATTCGTCCTCACCTGTGACGCCTACACCCAAGACGAGCTTTCGGAGGAGTTCACGTACGGTGAGGAACGTGACCTGAGGGAAGCAGCCGTTGTGATTAAGGACGGTGACGACCAGTTCCTGCTCCAGACTGGGATGGTCGGCCACGGCTGGTTCGACCTCCCATTCCGACTGTTGACGGCGTGGTTGACGATGATCCCACTCGGTATCTTCGTTGGGTGGGTGGCACTGACCTCCGAGCGTGAGGGCATGCGCGCCGGTGCTATCGGGGCTGGAGCCGTCGTCGCCACCGTTGGTTTCGCTGCCCCCTACATCGAGATGGTCGGCGTGCTGCAAGCCAAGACGATCGGGTTCTTACTTTTTGCCGGCGTCTGGATCGGCCTTCTCGGCCTCGGCGGATACCGGCTCGTACAGCGGTTGTGATTACGGCCCCGGACCAAACCGGATGACATCCCTCCCGGTCTCTTCAAGCCGGGCAATCAGAACGAAGACTTGGCCGTCGTAGTCTACGGGAGCAGTAGTATAGTGATAGTGCCGCCATTTATCGAACGCCCGATCGACCGTAGCACGGATGGTATATCGTTCGTCCTCGGCAACAGCTTCAAACGTCCGTTCCGAGTTGGCTGGAATTTCAATGTACTCTCCTCCCGACCCTCCCGAGTCCTTGCTAAGCTCGTACACCAACGCCTCGCTGTCGTTCTCGTCGGGATCAATAACCTCGACATCTACGTTTTGTGGTTCGGGTGTACTATTATTGATTATCAAGTCCAGCATCGGGGTCTCATCTGAAGCGAACGACGTTTGACAGCCGGCAAGTGCGGTTGCGAGCCCGCTCACCCCTATTGTAAGCGCGCCACGACGGGACCAGTTTCGTGTCATACGTCGGCTTCGCCGCGAACGATCTTAAAGCGAATGTTCGAACAAACGACGCCTGTACCAAACGAACCCCCCACAGTGATACGGGTGTACAAGATCTATCGGAGTCGCAATACACCGCTTGTTACCTTTCATCGTGGCGCGTTCCGGTGTCCGCACCGTAACAGAGGCCCACCGACGATACAATACGACGACTAGTCCGTACAGGGCGATGATCACACCCCAGTTGGGCCAGGCTCCCAGGCCAGGATCGACGACCAGCGGCCAGAAGTTCCCGATGCCGTGCAGGAAGGCGACCAGAAACAGGTTGTGTGTTAGGGCGTATATCGTCCCGAAGTTGACATCCTCCCCGCCCTGAAGGGCGAGGATTCCCGCGTTGGGATATTAAGATTCGCGGTTAACAACCTGTTCTCGTGGGGCGAAAACACCCTCACTACGGTCGAACAGGTGAACCGCTGGCTGTGCCAACCAGCCGTTATCCCTATCACCGCCATCTGTGGCGAGACTCGGGAGTACCTTTTGTCGAATGTTCTCCGCACCGTTCACGTCCGCGTTCGCAACCGTATCGCACGTCTCACACACGTACAGACCGCGTTCAACTCGCTGGTTGTCATCTGTGTGGCCGCACGCCGAACACGCCTTCGACGTATCGCGTTCGGACACCAACTCCACGTCGATGCCTTCCGCTTCAGCCTTGTAGTGCAGAAGCGTCGTGAATCGGTCGAACGCCCACCCGTGCAAGTCGAGATTACCGTGGTCGCCCCAATTTCGGGGTTTGCCGTTCTTGTTGCCTTCTCGGATGCCGCCGAGGTCGCCCACGACAAGGGTTCCGACGCCTCGTTCGACGCACTCCTCTACGATTGCTTTCGAGAGTGCGTGCAAGAAGTGCGTCCGGCGACCCGTTCGCTTTCGGTCAAGACGGGTAGCCTCACGGGACGAAGAATCGTCGCACTTGGCTTTCTTCTTCGTGAAGTAGTATTCGTCTTCTTTGAGTGCGCCACCGGGATACAACACGGATTCTCCGCCGAACGAGACGGCGGCGAAGTTGCATATCCCGAGGTCTACACCAGCTACCTCATCGCCCGGTGGTTCCGGGTCGATGGTGGTGCGACAGATGAATTGAAGCCGCCACTCGTCGCGTTTGTAGACGGCTCGAACTTGTTGAATGTCCCAGTTGGTCAGGTCAACGTCCGGACGAGTCTGGTACTCGCAGAGGATGAAGTCTGAACGGTGTTCTTTGAGGTTACGGCCTTTCGAGAGGCGGACACGGGTGAACTGTCCGTCGTGCTTGAAACCAGCCGATTTGAACGACACGGTTGAACGTGGGTGAGAGTCTCCGTTTTTGCGGTAGCCGGGCGGTCGGGCACGGTTGTCGCCGTTCCGGCGCTTACCGAACCAGCCGTTGAACGCTTCAGCGAGTTCTTCGAGAACGCGCTGACTGGATTGAGAATGCAAGTCCGTGTAGCGTTTGTGGCCTTTGAGTTCGGCTTTGAGTTCCCCATCATCGGGAATCTCGCCCGTTTCGTCCCACTGTTCTTGTGCGTAGTAGCGACCGACGTTCCAGAGCTTTGAGGCAGCCCATCCGAGTTGGTCGAGGCCGTCACGAACCTGTTGCTGGTTCGTAATCGTAGCCTCGAAGGTTCGGATGGTTCGACCCATTTTCTGGCTTCATAACTGGTTATGCGTACCGTTTTGTTAATGATATCGGTTGGCGTGGCATATCTGGCTGTGCTATCGAACGTGGTCAGTGGAGGGTTTGTCGGCTGTATCCCCGCCCTGAAGCACGGGGTTTTAGCCTTGTAACTTTCATAACGAATACGTCGAAGAACGTGTTGGAATGAAGTTGACACCCAGCGGGCTCCAGTGTGCAGAATGAGTCCTCACGGCTTTTCGGTAAGCGGTTGAATACCACGATTAGCTCCCGAGAGTCATCGCCATGATGTGTTGCTCATTGCCACTCACCAGCGGTCACGGTGAAGCCAACATCCCGAAGTCGATCACCGAGTGGATCACCAATCCCCGAAGCGGGCGTCAGAATGCCACCGTCTAGCGGTGACACCGTCTCACCTCGCAGCAAGCAAATCCCAGCCTCTCCGAGCATCCGGGCGGTTGCGCCATACCCAGGATCCAGTTCGGCTCCGATCTCACTCATGACAGTGAACGGCCCGTCGGTCGTTGTCCCTCGGCCGATGACGCGAATCAAGAAGTGACCTGATTTGATCTCCGCTTCCGAGGGCCCTGTGCCCGGCTCAGGGAACACGAACCGACGCAATCCACGCCGAAGCAGCCGACTCTTCATCGCAGCGGTTCCGACACCCAAGCCGAGTGCGATCCCGCCGGCTGCTGCGGCACCGCCGATCCCAGAACTGGTTGGGATGACCTCTGTACACCGAAACTCTCGGCCCCACGGATACTCCAAGAGGGCATTGCTCCGTCGGATTACCCGTTCGTTGACGGCGGCCATCGGCGAGGGAGCCGTCCATATCGAGCGGATGGAATCTCGCTGTGGTCGTCGTTGTTCGCCTGTATCGACACCGCAGCGTTCGCCCGGTGGAGCCAACGAGTACGGATTCGATACTGTTTCTCGGGCAATCGGATCAGTTGCGGCGGCTTCGAATAATTCGGCCGCACTAGCTAAGGTGCCGCCACTCACCTCACCCTTTCCATCTTCGAGATAGATACGAACGAACTCACAAGAGTCTCCAAACTCCTCGATAGCGTACGATTGCAACAGTTTGACCCCGAGGTCGGATGGGATCGAATCGAACCCACAGCTGTGGACAATTTTCACGTCGGCAGCCATAGCATCGTCGTGATAGCGGTCGATCATCTCTCGAACCCAGTTAATCTCCCCGGTGAGATCACAGTAGTCGGTTCCAGCCTCAATGCAGGCTTCGACGAGTGGTGTTCCGTATGTTGTGTAGGGCCCGACTGTCGTACAGACGACCTTCGTTTGGCCGGCTATCCCGCGGAGGCTCGCCGGTTTGGTGGCATCACCGACGACAATGGGGACCCCCTCTCGATCAGACTCATTCGCAAGCCCTTCTGCGAGTCGGCGGAGCTTAGATTCATTTCGACCACCAAGAGCAACAGACAGTTCAGCAGCGGGATAGTGACTGGTGAGATGTTCGGCGACGAGTTGGCCAGCGAATCCGGTGGCTCCCCAGACCACGATATCGTAGTTGGTTGTTGTAGATGACACGGGTTTCTACTACCAATATGACGCAAAGAACCTCAACTGTTTGGGCGAGGCTCTGACCGAAGATAGTGGAACCATCTTATCGGGGTTCTATCAGGAACTGCTGTGTCAGATGTAGATGATGGATTCAGCAGTGCCTACCCGTCCGCTCCCTCCAGCGAACCAGTCGTCTAGTCGGTTTACACAATTACGGCTCTGTTGAAATCCTTCGGAGCTGATAGAAGCTACGTGCGAGATACAGAGGATGAATTCAGCAATTCGGTTTCTCTCTATCATCCGGTTCAGGTGGCTTCGATCGTGGTTATGCGGATGCATTACTCCGATCGCTGAGTCCATAGAGCAAAAATGCATGGTACGCAAGCCAGCCCGTCAATAGAAGCAGGAAGATCCGCTGGCCGAGGCCCATCCACCCGCTCGGGCCAGATCCTGTGCTCACGAGAAAGATGGCCAATCCACCGATGGTGAGGATGGCGATGCCTAGCGGGACGAACTTGTTTCGATAGTTCGGCCATCGAGCATCGTGGTTGAGTCCCCACGAGGTGATTGAGATTGCCGGTATTGCTGCGAGAAATGTCACGAGTGATGCGGTGTTGTGGTATTGGGTGGTCGCCGCTTCGAGGTTGTTCGGATCATACTGGAAGAATCCAGCCACGATGACGCCAGTTCCAAATACGACAAGGAGCGGAACACCAACCAGTAGTCGCCAGCCCCTATCACTCCACGCGAGGAGCCCAATTGCGAATATGATAATACTCGCACCGAAGATGTAGAAATTGAGTTGCTGGACACCAGCGTACGGAGCTCCAACCCCGGCTAACGCGCTAATAACGTTAGTCACCGCGTTGTACGAGGGCCACATGAGTCCCAACACGGTCGCAACCACCCACCAGATAACCATCCCGACAACACCAACGAGACCACCCCATTTACCGGCCGAGTTGCGTGTTATCATGCATCAATCTGATTTACTACCCATAAAAATACCCAGGTGATCTGTGCTGACTACGCGCTGTGTATGCAGCAATCTCGCTTCGATCTACTCAGTGTCTGTCAGTACGGGCGTGACCGATGCAGAGAGTCTATCGGTCACGGTGCTAGAGACAATACGGCAGTTGCTCAGTGTGTCTGCGTATCTACCGGTGTGATTGGTGAACCGACCCATCTCCACAACTATCCACCCGCTACGTGTAGGAATCTCCGTGTAGAATCATTCAATGAAACCCCCTACCTGAAAACTCAGCTTCATGTTTGGGCCACCCATTCGGTAATGTATGAGAAAAGCCCACATACTCGCAGTCGTACTGGTCGGTATCCTCGCCCTCTCGCTGTGCGCCGCGCCCGTCGCGGCACAGGAGGGCGGCGAAACCGGAGAGGAAGAAGGTGGCATCGAGGGAGCTATTGAGGGGTTTATTGAACAACAGGGCACCATCGGGGCGGTGATCGTGTTGCTCGGCGGTGCACTCCTGTTAGCGCTGTCTACAGAGAAGCTCATCAGCTACCTCGCACGTGCCTCACTCAACCTGAAGATGTCGCTGTTCGCACTGGCGATCATCTTCACCGGCTTCGAGTTCGACGACACGGTCCTCGCGCTGGTCCTGTCGGCCGGGGGTCTGGAGGAGGCGGCGCTCGGGTCGGCACTCGGCACAGGGCTGGCGATCATCGGTCTGACGCTCGCGCTCGCGGCGCTCGTCGAACCGTTCCCGGTTGACCTGCCTACAGACTACATCGTCGTCTTCGGCCTCGGACCGCTCATCCTCGTCCCCTTCGTACTGCTCGGAACACTGACGGCCATTCACGGGGTCATCCTGACGATCTTTTTCGTCTTCGCATTCGGGTACTTTATCATCCGAGAACGTCAGCGCGACGTACCGGTGTTCCGGAACACGGAACTCGGGCAGGAAGTCGAGGACTTGCGGGCCGATGGCGGCATGGCCCGTCCCGGTTCACTCGAAGAGATCCCCGAGGAACGGTTCCTCGGTGACCACGGGAACTCTGGGGTCGTATGGCTCGGCCTCTCGATTCTAGCACTCGTCGGTATCGTCTTCGCGGCCATGCTTCTTGAGGGCGGTTCCGGTGTCGTGATCGAAGGATTGGGCCTCTCCGGCACCGTCTTCGGGGCGACCATACTCACCCTGATCCTTACATTTGAGGACATCATGTTGACGCTGGAGCCGGTCCGCCGGGGTTTCCCGGAGATCGGTGTCGGCAACGTCATTGGGAGCGTTCTTTTCTCGGTGACTGGCAACATCGGCGTGATAATGTTCCTCAGTGAGGTAAGCATCTCTAATTCGGTCCTCATCTTCCATCTACCGTTCATGATTATCGTGACAGCGCTCGCCGCCTACTTCTTCTCCACGGGCAACGTCAAACGGTGGCACGGTGTCCTACTCGGCGGACTCTACGTCGCCTACTGGGTCATCGCGCTCATCGTGTTCAGCGGCGTCCCGGTCGGCGAATAGCGACCCGAATTCGGTCTTTCTGTGCGAGATATGCACGTTCCATCTTGCATACCAGGACGAATACCACTCTTCTCTGGTAGTTTCTTCATCGATCAGTTCGCAGGTCTACTGAACAGCTGGTTCGCTGACTTCAGCGTGAAAGAAATGGGGATGTCGTGCTGAACTCACCCTCTGAGTCGGTCACACCGTTACTGACAGACTGTGAATAGGTAGAAGAGCGAACAGAGCGACTCTCTCCGACTCCTCAGTTACCTAATCTCGGGAAGTGTATGCTACGAGTTCCACGTTATAGCCTGCGTTGAGGCAGTCAAACACTAACTGATTCGGACTTGAAGTAACTGTATGGTCTCCATCCCGCGACTCGCAGTTTCCCCTTTCAATTGCTTCACCCAACTCCCACGTGGCGGAGATCGTGACGTTGGTGCGGGGTACGTGATGGCACTGACGGCAGTCGGCGTCACAACTCTCTACTATCTCTTTGTCGGGGTTGGGATCCTACTGATTGGGGTGGGTTTTGGTGGTGAGTCGTTCTTCACCAACGCTGCAGTCGGGCTCCTGTCCGGTGCTCTCGGTCTTTCCGCCGTCGTCGCCCCACTGTTGTTTGTCACCGGTATCGTGGCCTGGCGAGTCGTCCCCCCGTCACAGCGCTATAGTGGTGCGATAGGTGGTCTGCTGGCGATGGCGTTGGCCTATCTCGTCGCCGGCGCATTGGTAGTTGGACTCGCCGCGGTCTCCGCCGTCGCCACCGGCAGTCCCCTCGTCGACTCCGTCATCGGCAGCAGTAGTATCATTGTTGTTGCGTTCCTCGCTTCGTCGTGGATTGCGTTGCCGGCCAGCATCCTCACTGGGACGCTATACGAACGCGCTCGCTCGGCTGCCAAGTGAACTCTGTTCGGAACCCCGAGTGTAACGGAGGGAATTTTTGTCGGTGACCCTCACTGCCCTGTATGGTCGTTCCATTGGAGATGGGGTGGCGGCACCTGTTGTTTGAGAACTGGCCGGTCGATCCGGAACTGATGGACGCCCATCTCCCGGCGTCACTCACCGCAGACTGCCACGACGGGAGCGCGTGGCTCTCGGTGATCCCGTTCACGAACGTTGCTGTCCGACCAAAAGGCGTCCCGCGACCGCTCGGCGTGCAGCTCCCAGAGATCAACGTCCGGACGTACGTCACCCACGACGGCGTGCCAAGCGTCTACTTCTTCAGCCTCGACGCACAGGGACTCACCAGCGTTACCGGCGCCCGGCTGTTCCATCACCTGCCGTATTACTACGCCCGAATCTCGCTTGAGATGAACGACGGCCGGGTCCGGTTCGAGAGCCGGCGCCACCATCCTGGTGCCCGCCCCGGCCGCTACGAGGGCACCTACTGGCCGACCGGCGAACCGTTCGACGCGCCCACCAACCCGCTGGCGGAGTTCCTCGTCGAGCGTTACCGATTCTACACCGAAGCGCCTGACGGGTCTCTCCGCTACACTGATGTCGATCACAACACATGGACGCTGTACCCGGCCGACGCAACCGTCGAAACCGATACACTATTGCGGGCCGATGGCTTCGCCCGCCCAGACACAGAACCGGTGTACTACTACAGTCCTGGGCTCGATGTCATCGCGTCTCCAAGCAAACGACTGCGAGCGGACACAGGATGACCGCTGAGACAGACGCCGATACGAGGAACAGAAATCAAGAGCCTTGTTTAGACGCGGTGGAGATCGTCCGCTACGGCCGATGTCTACACAGCGAGAGCTGGTCGAGAGGCGCTCAGGGACTGGTTCTGTTCGCCCTGCGTAGCCACTAACCGAGGCGTTCAGGAGCGTCTAAACAAGGCCGAAATCAAGCATGTAGCCAACGCAGTGCCACATACAAGACGCATATTTCAGCACACCGCACACCGAGAAGGGGATCACCTGATTCAGTCAGTACATCCTGTGTATCGAACGATTCAGTGTATCACTGCTCGCCAGAAAGTCCGTGACCGATACGCGCGTTGTATCTCGCACGACTATCGGGACATTTCGTTGAGCTGGTAGAATCTTCAACGCTCGATACGCAGTTCTCATCGACTGGGGGTTTCAGGCGATAACATATCTGAAGAATAGGATTTCAACAGAGCCACAATTACCGGTATATTGTAGTGAGACAGTCTCTAACAGTAGTTATACTCATGAACAGGACGGCTGTTGCCATCGGGGCCGCAGAAGTCCTCGGGGCGGTCGCCCTTGTCATTACGACGTTCACGGTTCCCGCTTTTGCCGATATGGCGCTCGCTTGGCGGATTCTCGCCGTGTTCATGGCCACCGAAGGTGGTAACAGGCTATCGAATGCCCTGAACGTCTGAATTACTGGTACGGAGAGTATTCCTCCATCGTTTACCGACAGTTCAGCGCTGACTAGCGCCCTGTATTCAGCACGGCTCTAAGAGCATATCACCGGTTGAAGATTGCAACAGACCAAGGCAGGGGTAATTAATAGCGATTAGAGAACCGGGCTCAAAGGAGGGCCGAAGCGATAGGGGGGCAAGCAACCGATGGGATCGAGCGGAGAGATCGATCCAACCGGGGCAAGAGTTTGGAGGGGGGCTACCAAGCAACCGGATACTGTGACAACCGCCTCCGGTCGGCGGCTATGTACTCCTTGAGGCGGAAGTATCAAGAAGGGTATTCCACTGTCTCAGTCTGAGAAACACCGCGACGTCTCTCACCACTGAGGCTTCTCTACTGAATGATTCCGACCAGCCGGTGAATCACCTCGGGGTCAAGCCCCATGATATTCGTCTCAACCGCCGATAAGACTCGTCGTGTCGGGAGTGTTAAGTTGCGTCCAAATGACTCCCCAGCGGATGGTCCCCGAGCTGGTGGTCGACGCCCGCGAAGTGTACTCGTTGCTCGACGACGAGTACGCCAGGCGGATCCTCATCGAGACATATGAGGAGACGCGCTCGGCGAGTGCGCTCTGTGACGCCTGTGACGCGTCAGAGGCGACGGTATATCGGCGGCTCGAACGGCTCCAACAGCAGGATCTCGTCGAGAGCGTCCAAGAGATCGACCCCGACGAGGGGCCTCACGAAGTGTACGCCGCACGGCTCGATCACGTCTCGATCGATCTGACCGCAGCGGGCTTCGAGGTCGACGTCGAGTACGTCGACGAAACGGCCGCCGACCGACTGACCAGACTGTACGAGGAACTCTCCGGATGATGCTGTTCCGTCTCACCGTGGCACGACTGGCCGAAGCCGAACAGTCGGCGCTTCCCTTACAAGTGGAGGTCGTCGGCGACAACGCCGCGTTAGCGGCCGTCACGATCGCCGCGTTCTTCCTCTCCGTCGTCCTCGCGGTGTTTGTCACGTACCGCTTCGCACGCGGGTACCTACGGACGCGTCGGCGTCCGCTGTTGTATCTCACAATCGGACTGCTGTTGTTAGCTCCGCTCCCGATGTTCCTTCGGTTGGCGTTCGGCAACGTGGACTCGGTGACGGGTACCGAACGGACGATTCTGGTGACGGCGAGCAAGTTCTGCGGGCTGCTCGTCATCCTCGGGGTGGTATACCGATGACGTTGCCCGTGATCGCGACGGCGGGCGGGATTGCGACCGCCTGTCTCGGAGCGTACGTCGGGTATCTCGCGTACGACGGTCACCGGCGCAACGAGAGCCAGACGATGCTGTTGCTGGCAGTTGGCGTCGTCTGCATCGCCGTGGTACCGTACGGGATCAGTTACGTCCTGACACCCCTGCTTTCGCTCTCGGACGCGGTGACCGTCCTCGGTGTCACGGTGGCCCACCTGGCGGGACTCGGAGCGTTGGCACGGTCGGTGACGTCGTAACGTCTGGGGCTTGGGGTACCAGTTTTCGTATTTATATTTTTGGGAGCGTTGCCCGCGCTGTAGCGCTCAGTATTTTATACGTGGGTCTCGCCACAAGGTAGAGTCGCAACATGAGCGAACCCGCTTGGTCCCCAAGTTCACCGATCGACGCGCTCGCACAGTTCGTCGGTGTGCCGTTTCAGCGGCAGACGTATCGCAACCTCGCGTACCTCCTGTTAGCGTTCCCGCTCGGGATCGCGTACTTCACGGTGATCACGACCGGGCTCTCGACCGGTCTCAGTCTCGTGGTGACGCTAATCGGCGTCCCGATCATCGTCGCGACGCTCGTGGTGACGCTCGGCATCGGCTCCTTCGAGGCCCACTTGGCCGAATGGCTCCTCGACGTGGAGGTCAATCGGTCGGCGCCGAACGTCGAGTTAGATTTCGGATCGGTCGACGAGGTCATCGAGACGACGAAACGCGTCGTCACGACCCCGGCGACGTGGACCGGGCTGCTACTCGTCGGGCTGAAGTTCGTGTTCGGCGTCGTCGCCTTCACGGCCGTCGTCACTGCGGGTGCGATATCGGTGACGCTACTGTCGCTCCCGATACTGTACGACGCGCCGGGCATGACCTACACGCTCGGACCGTACGTCGTCGATACGCTCGGCGAAGCGGTGGTCGGCGCGGGCTGTGGCGTCGTTCTCGTCATCGTGTCGCTCCACCTGCTCAACGGGCTGGCCCGGTTCGGCGGCTTCCTCACGAACGCGCTACTCGGGGGTTCGAAGACGTCGGTGACAGCTGGTGCCGATGCTTGACCGCAACACGGTAGACGCCGATACCTCTCGGCGGAGAGTGCTCGGCGTGGCCGGCGCCGCAATCGCGAGCACGCTCGCCGGCTGCGGGTCCCTCGTCCGGATCGAACGCGACGGAACGACCGACGAGCGGACGGTCGACCCGCCGACGGACGCGACGCTCGCGGTAGTCGATGCGACGGACGCGATCGCCTTCACGGCCGAACCGCGCGATGACGTCAAGATCATCGCCGAGAAGGAGGCGTTTGGTGGCGTTTCGCTCGACGAACTGACGGTCGACGTGGAAACGACTGCTGACCGCGTCGAGATCACTACTGACAAGCCGGACGTTATCGGTCTCGGCGGAGCAAGCGTGTCTTTGGAACTGTATGTGCCCGAGGAGATGGCTGTTGATCGGCTCCAGACCGCTGACGGGGCGGTGACGGCACAGGGAGTCCCGGACGGTGCCGCGCTCCGCACCCGAGACGGCGCGATTCAGATCACTGACGCTCGGGGCGACGTCACAGCAGAGACGAGCGACGGAGACATCTCCGTCGACGGGACGGACGGTACGCTCTCGGCGGCCACGCAGGACGGGTCGATACAGGTGCGGGACCCGGCGCGTGTCGGCGAGATCAGCACCCGAGACGGGAACGTTGCGACTGACGTCCCGGCTGTGGCCGATGACGCCGAGGTCGTGTCGTCGGACGGCAACTTGGTCCTGCGGATAGGAGAGACGCTCGATACGGTACTCACGGCAGCCACGGCCGACGGTGAAATACTCGTCAGCGACGTGGCCTCCGGGGTGCAGATCCGGAGTCAGACGGAGTCCCAACTGGAGGCGGTCGTCGGCGACGGTACCACGCCGCTACGGGCGCATACCAACGACGGAGACGTCTTGCTTCGGGCCTGACCAGCGCCGGAGCAGTTCTCCCCGACGACAAGACGGGAATTTATACACGATGACACACCAAACGTTCCGTTGATGGCTCTCTCGGACCCGGTATCGGACGTCTCGACCACCCTCCCCTCAGTTCGACAGGTGGTGTTAGTTCCGTTTCGACGCCGGACGTATGGGGTGATATTGTATCTCGCCCTCGCGTTCCCGCTCGGAATCGGGTACTTCGTTGGCACCGTTGTCGGGCTGTCACTCGGAATCAGCCTGTCAGTGCTCTTGATCGGCCTGCCGATTCTCGCAGCGACGTTAGGCGGTGTCGTGGTTGTCGCCGCCGCCGAACGTGTTGTAGCGCGGCGGTTGCTCGGCGCCGATATCCCTGCCCCGTCGTGGGGGCTTTCGGAAGCGTCTCGACTGCGTGACCAGGTACTGACGGTGCTGACGAATCCCGTTTTGTGGGGGTCGCTTATCTTCGTACTCTCGAAGCTGGCTATCGGTGTCGCCGCTTTCACGGTCATCGTGGTCGTCCTTTCCGTCGGACTGTCGCTGCTCGGAGCCCCGCTGTACTACGATATGCCCGGTACCTCAGTCGGAGTCTTCCTGCCTGAACCGATTCAGCGGGAACTCTCGCTCGTCGTCCCCTGGGAACAGTTCGAGGTCGGGATCTCGTTCATCGTTCGTCTCACGTCGTGGGAAGTTTCGACGCTTCCGGGAGCACTACTGCTGTCGGTACTCGGGGTATTCGTTCTGCTGCTCGGGATGAATATCATAACCGCAGGGGGGTGGATCTGCGCACGCTGGGCAGAGTTAACGCTCAGTCCCGGGAAAACGGTGAGATAACTCTCGGCGTGGGGGCGTTCACAGCGACCTTTCAGTTGGCAATAGTTTTGTGTACCGAGCGAACATATTGCCTAAATTGGTTTTTCTTCAATGAGCAACGTCTCACAACAGTATCGGATCGGTGTCGTCGGAGACGCCGCGATCGGGAGCCTCCTCCGCTCCATCGATCCCGACTCCTTCTCGGTAGAGGTAGTATCCCTGTCGTCGTCTGCCGATACCGCCCGGCTTTCCGGCGTCGACGCCGTCGTCGTTCAGCAGGGCCTCCCGTCGGCGTCGTGGGGATCGGTTATCGACCGGCTCGCGGACGAAATATCGCCGCTTCCCGTCGTTGCGGTTACCACGGATACGGGCGGCGTTGAGACGGCGATCCGGGGCGGTGCGACGGCCCATGTTCCGCGGTCACTGATCTTGTCGAGCCCGAAGGTGGCGGCTGAGTGGCTGAAAACGATCGCTGATCGGGAACGGGCGGATGAGCGCAGAGAGACGGAGGACGACGCGACGACTCCGGAACTGACACAGGGAGAGTACCGCAGTCGTGACTACGAGCAGATATTCGACGGCGTGAACGACGCCATCGTCGTGTTCGACCCGAAAAACCGTGAGTTCGCAGACGTCAACGAATCCTATCACGAGCTACTCGGATACGACGACATCGAGACGATTCGCGAGCTTGGTATTGACGGGCTCAGCGTCTCGGCGGAGGGGTACACAGCAGACCGCGGCTGGGAGCTTATCAAGGAGGTCGCGGAAACCGATGAGTCGGTGACAGTCGAGTGGCGTGGCCGGACGCGAATCGGGGAGAAAGTATGGTTAGAAGCGACGTTAGCGCCGGCGATGATCGGCGGGAAACCCCGTGTGCTCTCCATTCAGCGGGACATTACGCAACGGAAACGACGGGAACGCGAGTACGAGCAGATATTCAACGGGGTGAACGACGCGATCGCCGTTCACGACCCGGAAACCGGAGAGCTGTGTAGAGTCAACGAGACGCTGTGTTCGATAACGGGGTACGACCGTGAGACGCTCTTAGAGCGGGGTGCGAAGGGGATCACGGTAGCGACTGAATCGTTTGACCCCAAGCGGATACCACGAATTATCGAGCGAGTAGCGGAGGGGGACGACGTTGAGCCGTACGAGCAAGCCATCGAGACGGCGGACGGCGAGCGTCGGTGGCTAGAGGTCAATCCGACCAGCGCGGTTATCGACGGCGAGGAACGGTTCCTCGCCATCTCACGAGATATCACCGAACGCCGTAGGCGGCAGCGCCGCCTCGAAACCGAGCGAGACAGGCGGTCTATTCTCTTCGAAAACACGCCCGATCCGATTATGACCGTCGAGTTCGTCGACGGAGAGCCGTATATCACCGAGGTCAACTCAGCGTTTGAGACCGATTTCGGCGTCAACGACGAAACGGCAGCAGACCGGCCGATAGCCGACGTTGTGGTCCCCGACTCTGAACGGGAAGGGTATGATGCGATCCGCCGACAGGTTATCGACGGCGAGCCGGTGGAAACGGAAGTCCGACGGGAATCGGCGGACGGGGTCCGGGACTTCCTGCTTCGGGTGTTGCCGTTCGAGGTGGACGGTCGACGACACGCGTACGTCTGGTACACCGACATCACCGAACGGAAGCGTCGGGAACGGACGATCGAGGAGGAACGCGAAAAATACTCGACGCTGGTCGAGCAGAGTACCGACGGCGTGGTCGTCGTCAGGGACGGCGAATACGTCTTCGTCAACGAGCAGTTCACGGCGATGACTGGCCGGGAGGAGTCGGCGCTGCTCGGGATGCCGTTCCAGCGTGTGTTCACCGAAGGGTATCGCGATCTCGTCAGGGAACGCTACCAGCGGCGGGTAGCGGGAGAATCTCCGCCAGACCAGTACGATCTCGAAGTCGAACGACCCGACGGGACACGGCTGACGTTGGAGACGTCTGTGTCGCGTATTCAGCATGAAGGTTCGCCGGCAACCCTAGCGACGATTCGGGACGTGACTGAGCGCCGCCAGCGCGAACGAGCCGTCGAGCAGCTCCAGACGGCCACCGAACGCCTTCAGGGCGCAGAGACGGCGGACGCGGTGTACGAGATCGCCGTCGAGACGGCGAGTGACGTGCTCGACCTACCGATGGCGGCGTGTTGGCGTCTCGACGATGATCGGCGGCGGCTGGAGTACGCCGCCGGAACGAAGCCCGTCGAAGAGATGCCGATCGGTCCGGACTCATTTACGCGCGGTGACCGTGAGTACGAGCTCTTCGAGCGCGGGGAGGCGACGACGTATGATCCGAGCCGCCATCGTGACCACAACCCATTGACAGCCGCGGTCCTCGGGCGGCTCGGCGGCCGGGGGCTGCTGGCGGCGGGCCACGGGCACCGAGACGAGTACGCGTCGTACTTCGTCGACATTATGCAGGTGCTGGCAGGCCACGTCACCGGTGCGCTCGAGCGTGTCGCGAACTCTCGGCAGCTTCGGGAGAACCAACGCCGACTCGAGGCCATCGTCGACCGTATCGACGAGACCATTTTCCTCGCGCCGGCCGCTGAACTGACGGAGCCGGAGCCGGCCCCGGACTTCGTCAGCTCCGGATACGACCAGATTTGGGGGCGATCGCTCGATGAGCTCCAAAAGACGCACGAGGAGGGGTTTTTCGGGACGATCCACCCCGACGACTACGACGACTACATGGCGTTCGTCGAGCGGGTGAGCGGTGCCGTCGAGCAGGGCGACGCGGACCAGCGGTACACGAGGGAGTTCCGCATCGAACGACCGGACGGGGAGCGGAGATGGGTCCGCTCGGACTTCTATCCGACCGAGTGGGAGGATGGGCCTCCGCGGGTCGTCATCGTAAGCCGTGACGTCACGCAACAGAAGGAACGCGAGCGGTCGTTGGAGTCGTTCCACGATGCGACCGCGGAACTGACGACGGCTGAGACCGTGACCGAGGCCGGTACCGTCGCGACCGAGGCCACGGCAACGGTGTTCGATATGCCGGCGACCGCCGTGTACCACTACGGATCGTCGGCCGGGGAACTCGATCCGATTGCGACGGGCCCGAAGGCGCCGCCGCCGAGCGAGTTGGACTCGGTGACGGCCGCCGATACCGCTGTCTGGGAGGTGTTCGTCGACGAGACCATCCGACGGGTGGAGGCGGAGGCGGCGTCGGTGCTTCATATCGACAGTGACGACACCGTATTGCTGGTCCCGCTCGGCGGGAACGGTATCCTCGCCGTGTGGAGGGCCGATGAGGCGTTTGACACGGAGGCTGCGAGCATCGTCGCCGCGACGCTCGAGGCCGCGCTGAATCGGCTTCACGGGGAACGCAAACTGGAGGATCGGCGTGAGGAGCTGGCGAAACAGACGGAGCGTGCCGAACACCTGGAATCTATCACGGAGGTAACGAGCCGCGTCGAAGCCGCGATCACGACTCGCTCCTCTCAAGAGGGTATCCAGGAGGCCGTCTGTGAGGAGCTGGTGGAGACGGGTCCGTTTACCGCCGCGTGGGTCGCGACGGCCGAGGTGGGAACTGACCGACTGACGCCCCGGGCCGTCGTCGGCACGACGCGTGAAGACGTCGAAAGAGCGCTTGGGGGAGACCGTGATCGTTCGGATCTCCATCCGGCGAGAGACGCGTGGCAACGGGGCGAGTCGCGCGTAGTGACTGATCCCGCAGCGGGGGGTCGTCGGAGCGACTGGCGGCGCGACCTCTTGCGGGCGGGAGCGGGCGCAGTCTGTGCGGTTCCGCTCGCGTACGACGGTATCACCTATGGCATTTTGACCGTTATTGCCGACGAGACCGACGCGTTCGGTGATCGGGACAGAGACATCCTCTCACAGCTGGGCACCTCGATCGGGTACGCGATCACGGCCATCGAACGACGCCGCGCGCTGGAGTCGGACGACACGCTGGAGCTGGAGTTCCAAGGGAGTGACATGGATCTCCCGTTCGCTCGGCTCGCCCGGGAGTTCGAGTGTCCGGTCCGGCTCGAACGGACGGTCCGGCGGCAAAACGAGTCGATCAGCGTCTATTACACGCTCGAGTCGGACTCGCCGTCGAAGGTCGCCGAGCGGGCCGACGAGTTACTCCCCGGGTCGGTCACCGTCGTGTCCCGTGGCGGCGGGCAGACCGTCCTCGAACGTCGCGGCTCGTCGTGGTTCGGGTCCCCTATTCCTGAGTACGGTGGAGTCCTTCGTCACAGTCGAGCGACGCCGGAAGTCGTCAAGCTGATCGTCGAACTCCCGCGAGAAGCGGACACTCGCACGATCGTCGACCGCATTACCGATTCGTTCCCGGCGTTGGAGCTCACCGCACAGCGCCAGAACCGCCAGACAGAGGCGACACCGGGAGGGATCAGAAGTCGGCTCGAAGACCGATTGAGCGAACGACAGTACGAGGCGCTCAAGACGGGTCACGCGATGGGGTATTTCAACAGGCCGCGCGACAGCAGCGGGGAGGCCGTGGCGGACGCGCTCGGAATCACGCAGCCGACGGTGAACAAACACATCCGACTCGGCGAGCGCAAGGTGTTCGACCTGCTGTTCGGCGACACCGAGTCGGGGTAAGTCGCCCGTGCGTTTGACCCGAGGCGGGAGGCGTATACGAGTAATGGGTGTGACTCGACTCGAGCGACGGTCAGTCGATATCGCGACCAGGGGAATCGATGTAGCCAGCGAATCCGTCCTCATTCACGTCGAACGTAACGGCAGTGATCACGAGCTGGAACTCCTTTCTGTGGTTGCCGCCCGAGGCTAACTGTAGCCGTTCATCGACGAGGCCGGCGTCGGCTAAGCGGTTGAGGCGTCGATATACGGTTGGACGGGACATGCCGCAGTCTTCGGCCAGTGCCCGCGCAGGCTTCGGCTCCCCCTCGAGGGACGTGAGAATGTCGCACGTGTACTCATCACCGAACAGTGCGAGTAGCTCTTCCGCCGAGACTTCGGGGTTGCGATTCGCGTCGGTTCCGAGGGTCTCTGATCGTTCGTCTGGGTCGGTCGTTAGGAGGTGCGCCGTCATTAGAGACGACAACGACGCCGCTCTACCCAAGCGTACTGGTAGTCCGAACTGATTGGGGCGGAGTAACAGGGCTATTCATATTACCCGCCTTCCTCTCATACACAGAAACAGCGGTTGCCGATTTAGGGAGACCACCGTCCATCGGTTGTTATATGCTGTCGTCCAGACGGTCTGTGTGTTGTATCGGTCCAAGCGATCGGACGCCCGGATCCCTGCGTGACCGGCAATGAACGCCGGTGAGGAACGGTCGACACGAGCACCGCCCGTCGTATCGCGGCAGTATGACAACGGCGTCTCGGGAACACACCGCGACCGGGAGAAGGAGATACTGATAGCCGACACCGGCTTTTCAGCGCTCGTGACGGCGGGACTGCTCGACCGAGCCGGGTTCGATCCGCTGCTCGCTCCGTCCCCGAGCGACCGATCACCGCCGCGTGTGACCGTCATTTGGGAGCCCGGGTTGCGTGTCCTCGACCAGCTGGGGCTGCGGCAGTCGGTGGAGCGGTGTGGCACGCCGGTGACGGAACTCGATCGGACAAGCAGCGAGAAGTCGTGGGAGGCGGACGGGTCGACCGAGATCGCATTGGTCGCAATTAAACGAGATCAACTGCGGGCCCTGTTAGAGCAAGCCGTCCGTGGCCGTGTTCGAGAGACCAACAGAGCCGTGACGGCACTCGAGTCGGCCGCATCGGGAGTCCAAGCGACGTTCGATCACGAAGGGACAGAGTCGTTCGACGTCGCAGTGACGGCGGACCAGTCTCTCAGCGCCGATCAAACGGCGGAACCCGACGGACGCGTCCACACGTGGGAATGTCACCAATTCGAAACGACGTCGAGAGCGACCGAATCGTGGGGTCCCTCGGCGGCAACATTCTCGACTCCAACTGGTGACAGCACCTCCCTGCGGTTCGTTACGACGGCAGAGACTCCCGCTCGCGCGGCCGTATCAGCCGACGCTATCGCCGATCGGTTTAGTCACCTCAATTCGCCGCCGGCTGACCTCAGACGTGTGCTCAAAAACGGCGGGTTCGAGTACCGCCGGGTACGGCTCGCGGCTCCGACGTCCGTATCGACCGGACAGATCGGGCTTATTGGGCCGGCCGCGCGAACAGCCCTCCCCGGAACGCATCTCGGTCCCAGCACGGATATCGAAACGTCATGGTCGCTCGCAGCGGCGATCACGGACGCGTCCGGAACGATGACGGAGGCGCTTTCGTCGTACGAACAGCGTCGCCGAAAGCTCTCGGCCCGGTTCCGAACCTGGCTTGACGACGTACAAGCACCCGATCTGTCACTGTCACCGGAGCTTCGGCTCCTGTTTTTCGCTCGACAGCTCGCGTTTAGTCACGTGACTGGAGCCGCTCATTCTTTTAAACATGGAATTGCTGCAGATCGTTGATAATGCATCACACATCTATCTGAATAGCCCCGTCTGGTGGTCGGTGGTAGTACACGTAGCCAGCAGGGATAGGGGAGAGAGCGATAATGAAGTGATACGATGGCAACGACTGCCGATTTGGCGACCGAATCATCACCGGACGGTGACAGTACGTCTGGGGATGGTTCCGAAGGGCCGCGGACGGCCGATTCGGCCCCGGTACTACTCGAGCTATTAGACAACGAACACACGCAGAATATACTGGAAGCACTCTGTCGGGGTCCCAAGCGTGGACGAGACCTGATAGACGCTTGCGAGGCGTCGCGGGCGACGGTCTACCGCCGGCTTGACCGCCTCGAAGCGGCCGGGCTTGTCGCGACCGAACTGTACGTCGACCCCGACGGACACCACTGTGAAACGTACCAAATACGGATGGACCGACTCCACGTGACAGTCGAATCGGGCACGGTGTCGGTCACGGTACGGTTAACGACCGAGGAACGACGGTGACCGCAGCAAACCATGATGAGACCAGACACCGTCTCCGGTCAAGAAGCGCTAGGTCGGTTTTATGCGAATGGTGTTCCTCACGACCATCCAAGCCAATGGACAATGGCGATCTGACACGAGACAATGAATAGTGCGTTACCACGACAGCCGCCGGTCGAACACGTACCGGAAGATCAAGTACGACTCTCTGTCACCGGAGACGAGTCCGCAGCTGTCTGGGAGCTGCTCTCCTCAACGACGGCGCGAGCGATCGTTGCCACGATTGAGGAAGAGCCCAAGCCGGCCTCGGAGATCGCCACGGCAGTCGGGACATCGCTTCAGAACACCTGCTATCATCTCGACCGCCTCGTCGATGGGGACCTCATCGAGCCCACCCAGACGTGGTACTCGAAAAAAGGGCGAGAAATGACCGTCTACGCGCTCCGAACTCGCGAACTCGTTATTCGATTCTGTGACTAGGAGGTTCTCGGTTTGCCCCGATCGATCAAAGTTCGATACGGCCATCGATCGCCAGTCCTGCCGTGAATCATAGATGTTCTACACTGAACTACCACTAGTTATTTAAAACCGAACTATATTCTTCATTCGGTCTGTTTATCTCGAATAATTTTAGATATTTTCTGAGTTGATGGGTTCTTCAGTGTTTAATATATTACATTTAGCGACAAACTGTTCCGGAGGAGAATATATTCAAAGAATAGAGATCAGCTTCAACGAGTGGTAACCGAACGGCTTCATCAACTCGGCTGGCATTGACATCGTCCTCCTCTTCAGGCGGAGGAATCCCGAGATGGGGATATTACGGAAAATCGAGGAGAAAGCCCCGTGCTTTAGCGCTGGGATGAATCCGACAAACCCTCAACAACCGACATTATCAAGTAGCCCGGCGTCGTGCCGTGCAGCAAGCCAATCGCGTAAACTCTCAATCGGAAGACACGGGGTTGCTTCCCGCTGATACGGACGGTTCCACGCCCACCACCGGCAAACCCGGTGGGGAGTACGTGGTTAGGGTTCGTCCGCCGTCCTCACAGTAACCCTACCCGTCACTGGGGACGGTCGGCAACGACCGCGCACACGAGGGGGCGACAGCACATCAAAACACGCCCCGTTCGCGGTTGCACTCCGCCTTCGTCGGCGGAGTACGGTCGATGGCACGACCCGTGTCCGTCCACGTTCCAACCGTGGGTGGTTGCCAGGTATTCGGACGCTTCGGTCAAGCGGTATCGGGTACGGCACAAGCGGATACCGCGTCCCTCTCGGACGTTGAATACACCATACCCTCGTTTCGAGGGCCGACGTGTAGCGCACGAACTCGGTACCCTCCAGCGGGAGGGGAAGTTGCCTTCGGGGGCTGACGGAACGGCCCGACGCCCCACGAAGGAATGCTCGCGCTTCAGCGCGGGGAGGATGTCAAGGTTTGCAGTCTACCACCTCAGCCTGCGGTTGGAATCCGTAGGTGAGATCATACAGGTAGACACCGGGCTGTGCCAACCAGCCGGTACTCCTATCCACACCCAAACTAGGTGCCGTAACTAAATGCGTTCGCGAACGTGACTCAGTCTTAACCAACACGCTTGCGGATGAAAGAATTTTGTTGGTTAAATATGATTGCAAGGGATTTCGGATTGACACACTTTGTCTCGATTGTATGGAGCCCGTGATCGAAGAGACACCCCTCTATCGATGTGTTCACGTTCTGTCGTGGGAGCCATGAGATAGGCGGGAAGAGGCGATCCGTCAGTGCCGCATTCACCGCTTGGTCGCAGGCATCGGTGCGATCCCAACGAACGCGACTGTCTACTCGTCGAACGTCGAGACACACACCCCTCTATCGATGTGTTCGATGTATTCACGGGGTGGGGGATAAACCTAAATCTTGCGTCGAGGAACTGCCACTTGACGGCGCCACGAAGTCGTATGAGCGGGATAGCCTCTATTAACAGTTCTCTATCCGTAGCTGAAATCGTCTTCTTCTCTTCTTCTTCTTTTACTACTAACACGATACACACACACCCCTCTATCGATGTGTTCGATGTGTTGCGCCCTTTGTGTTCTGTGGTTTATCAGACAACGTTTTCTATCCTACCATTCTATCGTCCAAACCCGTTCAAGAGGATGTTAGGCGTGTGGTTTCTACCGATCACCGGTGGATTGACCTGACGTAACGCAGATATCCCTCTGGACTCTTGTGCAAAACACATCGATAGAGGGGTGTGTGTCTTCGACCGTGTACTCACGAACACATCGTCACCGGCTACCGCCAGTTAACCCATTATCATGATTATCAAGCGGTTAATCCGGCATCACGGGTTTCACACGGCTAATCACACTTCGATAGAGGTGGGGGAACCTTTTTGATAGAGGCGGGTATCAATTGGCATATGGGTACTGACGACTCCGATGATCCCGCAGATACCCGGGGACCGTCGGAGGACGAGTTGACGGCTCAAGCTGAGCTGTCGAATGCGTCGCAGTCTGATCCTTCGCGACAGTCTTCATCCTCTCACGTCACAAATGGTAACTCACAATCTGAAGACGAGGCTGACTCCGAGGAGTCATCACAGTCTATCGAGGACATGCTCCTCGAGTTCGACGATCAGGACGGGCTGATTCGGGACCGAGCGCTACTCGATCCGAATTACGTTGTCGAAGAGGACCGCATCGTGGGTCGTGACGAGCAACTCCAAGAAGTCACCAAGATGCTTCGCGTTGCGCTCGGTGACAACCGCCCCCCCAATCTATTTCTCTACGGACCGTCCGGGACAGGCAAATCCCTCATTACAAAAGCTGTTTGCCATAATATCAGCCGTATCTGTGAAAGCCGCGACATCCGGTTTGGCACTATTGAAGTGAACTGCCAGGATTTGGATACGCTTGGTATCGCCGTGTATGAACTCGTTCAGCAGGCTGCCGATGCGGCAGGTGTCCCTATCGAGGTGCCTAAACACGGCGTGGCGACGAAAGAGAAGTGGGATGAGCTCTATCGGATCGTCAACGAGCACTTCGACTCTGTTGTGTTTGTCCTCGATGAACTGGATATGCTCGTCGGACGGCGAGACAAACAGGAGCCCGCGTTTTCACGACTGCTGTATCAGCTCTCCCGAGCTGGGGCAAACGATGAGTTGAACGCATACATTTCGGTCGTTGCGATCTCAAACGACACGAAGATGATGGAGTCTGTTGGGAGTCGCGCTGTCAGTTCGTTAACTCCTGAAGACGTCCATTTCGACGATTACGACGCGAACCAACTCCAAGCAATTCTTCGACGCCGTCAGGACGCGTTCCATGACGACGTTGTCGACGACGACGTGATCCCACTCGCAGCGGCATTCGCAGCACAGACGCATGGTGACGCCAGAAAGGCGATCGATCTCATGCGGGTCGCCGGCGAATTAGCTGAACGTGAAGGCGACACCCGCGTGCGCGAAAAGCACGTCCGTACCGCACAAGAAAAGGTCGAAAAGAATCGGGTGTTGGAGGTCGTTCGCGGCATTAGCACACAGAAGAAGCTCTGTCTGTACGCCACTGCGGCGGTTGCTTCCCACACTGACGGCGGGACCGCTAGGAGTACAACTGGCTATCGTGTGTATCAGTATCTGACCGACGCTATTGACGCCGATCAGTACCACCAGGAAACGTATGTGAATAAGATGAAAGAGCTCACGACGTATTCGCTGGTCGACTTCGAGCGGCGGAGTCACGGCCCTAGCTCCGGGATGTTTCTCGAGTTCCAGTTTGGAGAACGGCCAGAGACGATTCTTGAAACCCTTCGAGAGGACTCGCGTATTGAAGCGATTTCTGAGGATGAGGTCACCTCTGTCGTCAAAGCGCAGATCCGTAACCAGACGTAGTAGAGATTCCAGCCATATTGTAGTTAGCTGTCCGCTCCGCGCTCTTTTAGAGGGCCGTCTCTGTGTATCTGGCCGCCTCCCCCCTAATGAGTAGTTTCCATTAGTTTCCGCACACCCCTCTATCGATGTGTTCGATGTGTTTGCTACCAAGCCACGTTCTTTATCATTTCAGTTGACATTTCCCTACAATGCTACCTTTCCATTTGGTCTCGTATACACCCCTCTATCGATGTGTATTGGCTGTCTGTTATCGGGCCACAATTCTTATTTGAGTCACCTATCTGAGGCCAATTATTGCGTTTCTATTAGTCCCCGTATACACCCCTCTATCGATATGTAATTCGCTGTTAAACCCGCCAAAACGAATATATTCGGGAAAATAAATATTAGGCGGTAATCCGGCCCATCCAGTCTTGCTGAGTTAAGCGAACGACATCAAACCGCTAGATCAGAATACCGGTCAACGTGTTCATGAGAAGTAGTTCTTGTGGACACCCCTCTATCGATGTGTTCAGGAAATCGCATTCGGATACACCCTCCTATCGATGTGTAACGCAGAATCGGTGCCCCTCAAATATATCTACGTATCTGTGATCAAAACTAGCTGCTCCCCCCTCCGTCATCGAAGTGTAAATTCAGGGTCGACCGTCTTCCCGGCATTGATGTGAATATTGGTTCAGTCTCCGGCTTTTCTGATGTCATCGTTCGAATTTCATTTCCCATGGGCTGTTTTCACTCGACTTGTTACTCAGCTCATCTCTCACACGGTGTCCCCCGCTAAGGCTGTGCTATCCTACGGATTGTAGGTCTCTTCCAAAATACAAAATCAGCTTAGTAGCACTCTGTCGTCGGAATACGGCATATTTACACTTTGTACACGGTGTGTGTGGTGAGAATCTATCAGCGGATACACTCGTGATCAGGGGTGTGGTCTGTCTCAAATAGAAAAAGATGCTTCAACTGTGGAACTCTGTTCGACTGTTCGTGCGTGAACTACCCCACCCTACCGCTCGCCTGACGGCTCGCGCTTGAGGGTGGGGCTTCCTGTTTCTACGACGCGCTTTGCAGACACAGATGTATCTACAGGGAGCGCAGTCTCCACAGGCGCTGATTCGGAGTATCCCACTCCTACGTCTTCGAGGCCGCGAGAAAGAATGTTCCACGCCGCGTTCGCGTCTCTATCCGCCTCGAACCCACACGCCGGACAGGACTGTTCGCGCACCCACAGCGGCTTCTCTGTCGAAACGCCGCAGGACGCACACTCTTTTGTCGTCCCTCTTGGGTTGACGGCCACGAAGTGCGTGCCTTCGCGTTCGCACTTGTATTCGAGCAACGAGAGGAATGTCCCCCACGCCGCACCTGCCCGGTTCCGCGAGTTGCCCGGTAGTTCGACCAATCCCTTCGTGTCCAAGTTCTCGACCGCTACAAAGTCGTACTCGGTGGCGCAGTAGTTCGAGAGCTTGTGGAGGAAGTCTCGCCGCTTGTGCTTCAGGTCGGCGTGTCGTTCGGCCACAACTCGACGCTGTTTCTCCCAATTCGCAGACCCGTGCTGTTTCCGTGAGAGGTCACGCTGTGCGCGTTCCAACCGCTCGCGTTCGTCAGACAGGTCAAGCGATTTGACGACGGTCCCGTCGGTGTCGTGGGCGTACTTGAGAATCCCCACGTCGATACCGACGCACCGATCGGGAGTCTCCGGTTTCGCAGGTGGGTCGTCCGGGGTTTCGACGCCGAGGATAGCGTACCACTTGCCGGTCGGTTCCTGTTTGACCGTGACGGTCTTGATTTCGGCGTCGTCGGGGAGGTCGCGGTGGAAAGTGAGTGGGATTTCTCCGAGTTTCGAGAGCCACAGTCGGGTCCGACCGCCCGTGTTCTTGAGCTTGAAGCCGGATTGACTGTAGGTGAAACTGCGGTACTCGCCCGGCGCTTTCCACTTGAGCGTCCCGACGCGGTAGCCGTTCTCTTTGCGTCCGCGTAGCGTCGAGAGGTTGTCGTACAGCCGTTGAACGACTTTTTGAAGAACTTTCGAGTGGACTTGTTTCAGGTCGTTCCACCACTTTTTGAGACTCGGCAGGAGTTTCTGTTCGGAGTATGCCGACATGTCGTCTGCTCGGTTGAGTCGGTGAAGGAAGTGGTTGTAGACCTGCCTACAGGTATCGACAGTCCACGCTAGCTGCTCTTCAATCACGTCGGACGGTCGGAGCCGATACCTGTAGTTGTAGTTCATCGAGTGGTGTTACTCGTCGGGTTCGGTGGTCCGGACAACTTTCACGTCCGCACCACGCCAACCCTTTGGGACGAGGACGTGAGCGCTGTTACCAGTAGCTTTAGCCGTCCCGTCTATGACTTCGTGACCTTCGATTTCGTGTCTATCCATCACCTGTGTTTACACCATATTTCAACATGCAGATGACGGTGGGCCTGTGGGCCGAGCATCGAACGTGTTTACTACTCGTGCGGCGCTGTATCCGCTCCCTACTCGCTCGCTCCGCTCGCTCGTTGAGGAAGGGGCCTTAGCGCCTCAATTCAGGTAAAACGGCTCTATCGACTATTAACGGCTTAATCTAATCTAAAATTTTTTCTCGTCCCACTGTTTTCACTCTGGATGAGGGGTGTGTGGTCATCACTTTTCCAAGTGCACCAAAATCAAATCGCACACGGGGTATGGGAACTCTATAATCGGACGTATTGGCCTCTCATTCGTCCGGATTGACTGGCTCTTTATATTTGGACGTGACTTTGTCCCCCTCTCTCCACTGCCAGTAGTAGTAGCGGTTGTCGTTGATCTCCTTGATCGTGATCGTGGCCTTCGACGGGACGTCGTCCGGAAGATCGTCCGGCCGCTCGTCGATCTCGTCGGCATCCGACTCCTCCTCAAGGCGGGCTTCGCGAGCTTTGTGGTCTGCCAGCTCCTGGGCGTAGCGTGCGACGTGCTGGAGTTGGTCCGGCGAGTAGCCGTTGAGTGTGTTGACGATATCTGTCGGGAGTTCCGCCGGTGGCGTCGGTGGCTCGTAAGACATCAGCGGTCGCCTCGTGTTAACCAACAGAGCGCGTATTGGCATAGATTTGTTGGTTAATCATCCCGTCACGGGCTAAAGAGTACGAATAGCAAACTATTCGGGAATAGAACGGGCCGTTAGACGTCGTCGGGGCGGGGCGCGTTGTCGTACTTGACCATTTTCTCGGGTTTGTCAGAGATGGTGTCGTAGATCTGCTCGAGCGTCTACTCCGCTGCGAGCAGGTTGTGCTCCTCCAAGAACTCCAGACCCTCTTCCGTGAGTTGATAAAACTTCCAGGGGTGACCTCGCGCTGATAGATTTTGAATGTAGGATTCTTAATCATTTAGTTCCGGACGTACAACGGTATTCGCACTCGTAGGCCCATTCTTGATGGAAAAAGATGTCTACGCTCTTAATCGCCGAATTTCGCAACCTTCCCGCGATCGGTTTCGAAGTCGACGACCGTTTGACGCGTTTTGCCGATGAACACCCTCAGTTCGGCGAGTGGTTTCGATGGTATCGAATCCATTTCTGCAAAGCCAAACCAAGGAGAGACCGCAACAATAAGTTCCATTCCTCGTTCCCACCAGATACTCCTGAGATGGCGTTCTCAGGCGTTGGACGGCCGCTTATCCGTCGATCTGATTTAGAGCTTCGGTTGCAGCGTCACCGAGTTCGCCGGCTTCGATGTGTGAGCAGCGCTCTCGTACCATCTCTTCGGAGTTATCGAGATACCGGGCCGCCACCGTGTACCCGAACGCACGGACGAGGACCTCACCCATCCCGCGTCGACCACCGTGCGGAGCGAGATAGTCGTGTTTCGGATGGTCGATGTCAATTTCTGCAGATTCCGAGAGCCGCTGGAGAATCGACCTAGCGCCGTCAGTCGTGATCGACGGCGGCTGAATATTCTCATCAAGCGCCAGCAGCAGGTCGCGAGTATATTCTTCACGGTGTTCAGTAATTGCTTCTGGGCGTTCCCCTCGTTCGGCTAGCTCTTCCCGAACGAGCTCCGCAAGCGTCCGTTGGTCGAACGTCGGAAACACTGGCCACCGGTCCGTCGGCCGGTCCATCAGCTGGCGGTAGCTCCGCAGCGGCGAGAGCACCGGGTCGGGGAGACTCGCGGCGTCCCATTGCTGTTTTTTCCGATAGACGTCCATACTCCCGTCGTCAAGTGAGAGGTCCTCCCAGCGGACGCCGTGCCGGCGCGGGTCATTGGGGTCCCGGAGGAGTTCGCCGACGCGGACGGCGGTGTACGCGAGGACGAACACCAGAGCCCGGTCACGAGCCGTCTTTAGTGCCGCGTAGCGCGCTCGCTGCTTGTTGAGGCGGTCAGTACCCTGTGGGAGTGTCGTGTACGCCTCGACGGCGGCGCGGGCCCGTTCGTCGACGTGGCGGGTGAGGGCGTGGCGCTGTTCCGACGTCCAGGCCTGCTGGTCGCCGGGCTTGCGGCCGTCGTCCTCCGAGCGGGCGACCGAACTCAGCGACGAGGGCCGGTCGGCGACGCGGCGCGCCGTCGAAGAACTCCACGCCGTCGAGGATCGCTCTCGGTCCGCAACGGAGGCCGTCGGCCAGCTCGAAGACGGGATGGAGCGCATCGGCGTCACCACGGCGTGAGGCGAACAGCGACACGCTCGGCCGGGTCGGGATCCCCGTCCGGCGTCGCAGCCGAGAGCGTGAGGACCCAGTCGTCACCGGGCTCACCGTCGGTCGCTGGCCCGAGGGCGACCGTCCCCGCGAGGTCGTCGTCGACGTAGTACCACTCTGCGTCCCGATCGACGTGGTAGTGTCCGTCAGGTCGCGGCTCCTCGGGATCGATGTCGTCACCCCTCGTGTTTCTCCGTAGAGTCAGGCGTTCGCCTTCGGGCCCTGTCCGGACTTAGTCGTGAGCGGGAGGTCCGCGTTGATCTCGTCGTACCACACAACTGGGCGCTTTGCTCGGCCATTTTCTTCGAGTTCGACGAGGCCGTAGTCGGCCAGCTCGTTCACGTTCTCGAGGACCTCTGGCGGGTTCCGGTCAACGAGGCGTGCGAGCTCGCGGATGCTCTCCGGCTCGTGTTCGACGATCGCCTCCAAGAGCTCGAGGTTGGTCGAGCGGAAAACGCGACCGAACGTTTCGAGGTTCTCGATCGACAGCGTCGGCTCACTGGGGTCAACGTCCTCGCCAGCGTCGATCGCTTCGAGACGCTCTTCGAGGTCACTACGGTCGGCGGACTTGATCTGAACGTGGAGTGTCTGGGTCATGGGTGGTGGGGCGTGAGATGGTCGGTTGTGATTGGTCGCGGGTCTGTACGTCAGTCACCGTAGTTGAACGGGCTACCAGTCGTCGCGCTTCTCTTCTGGGAGCGCCGCCCGCCAGGCGCGGAAGATCTCCGCAAGGCCGGGGTAGTCGATCTCGAAGGTCTCACCGCCGAGGTGGAGTTCGTGGACGCCGTGGTGGTTGTCGAACCGGATGATCGGATCATCTGCACCGGCTTCGCCGTAGTGGTAGGCGTACTTGATCCCGTCCTCGAACCGGTCTGAGGTCGGGACCGAAAGCACGCGTATCCGCGCAACGGTGCCGTCGGCGTAGGCTTCAATCTCGTCTTCAAGTACGGTGACATCATCGCTCATCCACACACGTGTCGATGCACTCTGTTCCGATAAGTGTTAGGGTGAAACCTAACAAGAGCAAAGAAACAGATAGCATCCATGACGGCAACATCGAGCGATCGCTCTGTCAGCTGTGAGGCTATACTCAGATGTGGCTAATGCGGTACTACTCGTCATCGGAGTCGTCATCGACGAGACCTAGGAAACTGTCCGTTGCCTGTCTGAGCTACTGCCCGGCTGATACCCTTCTCGAACAGATTCTCGATTCCATCTTTGGACACTCCATTGAAAAACAGTAGAGTCCGGCAATTGAAGCGACACGAGTTAATCTTAACCATAATATTAATCTAAAATACTCTTTCTACGATGTCTAGTGATGCTAAGTGGAGCTCACGCGAGAAGAGCGTGAAATACTAGAGTCGAACAGTCCTCGAACGCAGCGGTTCGATCACCCGTCGTGGTCAATATACCCGGCTTCCCATTCAGTCCGAGCTTCGATCTCTCTAGTGCCCCGGCGAGTAGTGCTGTACTCGTTGGTCCGTCGGTCCCGCTGACTTTTTTCGATGAGTCCCTTCTCAACGAGCGTGTCGAGGTTGGGATAGAGCCGACCATGATGGATTTCCTTTTCGTAGTAGTCCTCGAGCTCGTCTTTGATCGCGAGCCCGTGGGGGTCGTCAAGTCCGGCAACTACGTACAGCAGATCGCGCTGAAAGTCAGTGAGATCGTACATGTCGCAATTTACTCATTCGAGTTTTGAAATACTACTGATCTGGTCCTGTATGGAACTAAGAGATACATCACTCTTCCCGTGGGTCACCAACCGGTATTTCACCATATTCTGGACATGAGGCCCATCCCTGTCCGAATGCCCACCCATCCCTTGGTCCGGGCTCCATTCGTGTTCATCCCCACAATGTGGACAGTCTACCAGTGGAGGGTCAATCTCCAGTGCCTCTTGCTGGATGAAATGATTTCCTTGGTAAGAATCACAGTGCTGACAGACGTTCCCCCAGACTTTCTTGCCGAGAGTGTTGCCTCCTATTCGCCCCCTCCTTGGCTACTTGTCGGCACTACAGAGTGTGCTATTCAAGTGCCGGACAGTTCGTCACAGCGATGACGAGAACGTGGCCAGTCCGGCTCTGACGAGTTTTGCCTCGCCTTTCTGGAGATGGTTGCTTGCCGTGTTTGGCGCACAGCCTAACTCTTCGGCGATGTCGGCGTGGGTAGCTTCGCGCGGCGTATCGTAGTATCCCAACTCAACGGCGACTCGGAGCGCCTCCTGTTGTCGGTCGCTCAGCGTCGTTGCCGGGTTCACGTCGGCACTTGGGAACTGCTGAATTGCGTCAATCTGGACGGAAACACTCTCTGGGAGGCTATCAACCGTCGACTGCAGTGTCGCCGGGTCCCCGACAATATGACCGTGTATACGGCCATCACGGTAGACGAGTGGTCGTCGAACAACCATTCCAGTCCGGTCGATCGCGGTTGCGGATCCTCCGAATATCGGGAGCTCCGCGTCACGTAGTTCGATGAGTGCGTACGATACCCGAGCCTCGGCGGCCGAGAGTTCGACCGATTCGACACCAGTCGTCTCCCGTGCTAATTCAGCGAACCGGCTTCCATCGCCGGCGATCGCATATATATGGGTCGAGAGTTCCGAGTCGCCGCGGTTCCAGTCGATAGCCCGTGCTTCGTCGTGAGCCTCTGCATCCAACAGGTACCGCAGGAACGGGGGTGCACGGTCGAGATCTGGACAGACCGTGATCCGGATGTGTTTCATAGCTGTTGACGATGTTCTGTATGACACGCCGTCACGGCTAAAATTCACTCCCTCCACTGAGCGCCTCTGTAGATATGACCCCTCTATTCACCCCATGGGGCCATCTGCTGCTGTCCATCTCCAACATAAACCCCTAGAGTATCATCCACAGAACCGCTACTGGAGATGCCTCCCATGCGTTAGATGTGATGGCGATGAACCAAACCACGAACGACATGCGAGGGCGCACCGCTCTGGCGAGTACCATCGCGGTAACCCACCTGTCTGAAGTGACCCAATCATGAGAGCCGTTCGCTACCACGACTACGGCAGTGCAGACGTGCTCCAGGTCGATGAGGTCGACCGGCCGACGCCCGACCACGACGAAGTCTTGGTCGAAATGCGGGCGGCCAGTGTCAATCGCGTCGACGTGATGTTCCGTTCCGGTCAGTACGGCGAGCTTCCGCTCCCGTCGATTCCCGGCGGTGACGGTGCAGGGGTCGTTGCGGCGGTCGGCGAGGATGTCGAGGCGTTCGAACCCGGTGACCGAGTCTTCGCATCCGGCATGGATCGTGCCGAGGGCGGCACCTTCGCCGAGTACGCCGCAATCCCGGCGGAGAAACTGGCGCGTCTGCCAGAAGATGTGTCGTGGACGGCCGGTGGTGCCATCGGTAACGTCGGTGCTACTGCCTGGATGGCACTGGAGAACCTCGCCGGCATCCAGGCCGGTGATCGGGTCCTTATCCATGGCGGCTCCGGCGGTGTCGGCCACGCCGCAGTCCAGATTGCTGCACACAGCGGGGCCGAGGTTATCACGACGGCTGGATCGGAGGAGGCTCGGGCCCGGCTTCAGGAACTCGGCGCGACTGTGGCGTTCGATTACGAGAGTGACTCGCTCGCTGAAGACATTCTCGCTGCGACCGACGGTGCCGGTGTCGACACGGTCCTCGACCATCGGCTCGAGGAGTATCTCGACCTCGATCTATCGGTCGTCACCGATGGCGGGACGGTCATCAGCACGATGGGCCACATCCCTGAGACGAACGGGCGGCCACTCTACAACAAAGAAGTGACCATCCAGCCGCTCAAGATGGATAACCATCCGACCCGACGACCGGTGCTGGAACGGCTCGCCCGCTTGATGAGACAGGACGTCCTGGCGCCTGTCGTCGCCGACACGTACGCGTTCGAGGATACGGCTCGGGCCCACCACGAGATACTTGCCGGCGGGTACGTGGGGAAGCTCGTCGTAACCCCGTGACCAGCGAATAATAATAAAATACCGTTGGTTGTATGATTAGTTGTGGTTCCGCCACTCAGTAGATTACAGGATCGAGCAACCCATGGATTCCCTCGTGCTTCACAACGGAACAATCGTTACCGTCGATGGAGACAACCGTATCATCAAAAACGGGACCGTTCGAGTCGGCAGCGACGGTTGGATTACGGCGATATTGCCAAAGGGGGTCCCTCGGAGTTCGAAGAGGGGTGACCGTCCCGTAACGACCGTTCCCAAGAGACCGGACAGTATGATTCCGAGGAGCCCAGAGGGCGAGTCCGGCGAGGATGCGTAGCGGCATCCGGAGTCGGCCTTCGGTGGCGTTCCAGACGAACCCTCGGGGATGTGCCGTCTTCAGAATCCGACGCACGTTCATGACGACTCACACCGTTTCGATGGGACCACATTCCTCACGCCGTCCCGATTGGTTAGCCGGAGTTCGAACACTAACGAGGGACACTCCGCCAAGTTCGACCACCGCGTGACCTGCTTCCAGGTGGGGCGGTCTTCCCTGTCGTCTTCAACCGCGACCTGATAGGTGTCGTCGGGATACCCTACACTGGTGAACGTCCGCCCGATGCCCGGTTCGATGTCCTCGCCGGCGAGCGATTCGACGACGTCACCGGCCTGGTTCGTGACGGTCACTGCGACTGTGTGCGTGACCTCCTCCTCGTTGGTAACGATCACCGTGAGGTCGCCGATGCCGTCCTCCGAGCCGACGCAGCCAGCCAGCGCCACGAGTGACCCGGCAGCCGTGGTTCCCGCCACGGCGCCGAGGAAGCTGCGGCGATTCATGGCCTCGTCCTGCTCCCAGCGGGCCGTGTGGCTGTATTGGCCAGCATTCCATCGTCAACGACCCTGAGGTTGCGATCAGTCCAGAGGAGCCACGTCCCGAGAATGGCGACCCCGAGGACGACGACGATGTTGACGGGAACGAACACCGCCATCGCCTCGGCGGTAAGGAACGCCGGAAAGGAATTCTGGAGGAAGTGCCATCCGACCAGCGGCCACAGCGTCCCCAGTCTGAACGCGATTGCCGCGAGCCCGATCCCCGAGACGGCGCTCAACACGCCGACGAGCAGCACTTCACTCAGTGGTACGCCCACCGCGAGCAGCGAGAGGTGGGAGACGCCGAAGAGGAAACTGGCCGCGAGGGCGGCGAGAATCCGGCCTCGCGACTCGAAACTCCGGAGGACGACACCCCGGTACAGGAGCTCCTCTGAGACGGCCGCGCCGAGAGCGAACCCGACGACGACAAGTACAACGACACCGGCCGTCGAGAGGGACTGTCCATCAAGGATCGTGAACTCCGGGACCGCGAAGGGCGCCGGCGTGAGCGCAAGGGTTACTCCCAGCGGGACGAGCAACAGGGCGGCCAACACGAGGAGATACCGGCGACCCCCGAACGCTATCGGTGTAGTCAGCCGGACCTTCTGCCACCAGCCCAGCCAGGCGACCAGGCCGACGACGAGTGCGACGAACAGCCAGTTGACGACGACCCGGATACCGATGACGGAGAGTCCGGGTGCGAGCGTCTCGACCAGGGGTCTGGCGAGTACGCCGAACACCAGCATCGCCGAAAGAATACCGACGTACAACTGTACCGGGCGCGATTGGAAATATCTCAGTTGCATCCCCTAATCACGCTCCGAGAGCAGCGACCAGTGCCAGGCTGACGCCGATCGCGTTGATCAGGCTGTGGATCGCGATGACCACGACGAGGTTCTGGGTGCGCTCGTAGATCGCACCGAGGATGACCGACCCGACGGCGATGCTCAGAAGGGCGAAGAAGACGCCCAGCGAGAGGAGATCCGAGCCGCCGATCCAGTAGCTCGGAACGTGTCCCAGCGTGAAGCCGACGGAAACGATGGCGATGGCCGGTACTGGTCCCATCTGTTCGCGGAGGCGGCCCTGGACGATACCCCGGAAGAAGTACTCCTCGATGGGGCCGACGATGAACAGTACGCCTAAGAGCGCAAATCCGTACACCAGAACCGGTCGTTCGGCGGCAGCAGCGGTGATGAAGTTCGTTGGCGGTATCGCATTGACCAATTGCATCCCGATCTCGATCAGGATTGCGGCGACAAGCGAAATGACGATACCCGCGACAATCCAGCCGCTCTCGCGCACCGTCGGGAGCCATCGCGGCACGTGGACGGTAACCGGTCGGATACGGTGGTACGCGACGCCAATCAGGCCGATGGCTATAGTTGCGAGGAGGCCACCGCCGATGTACGTAAACGCAAGGTCGCCACCGTACCCGAACTGTGCCTGCACGAGCTTGAAGCCCTCGACGATGGCCAGCGGCGGGATCGCGGCGGCAAATAGTAGCCCGAGTGCGACGAGAATCGCCCGTCGCGGGCTATCGGCAGTTCGGGGCTGTATATCCGGCTGGTTGTGATTTGAAGTTGACATGATGAACACCGCAACGAAGCGCGATGCTTCCGTTATTGCTCGAACCTATATACGGGAGGACGACTCCTGAAGACGTAGGCCGTATCCATCCGCCTTTTAAATACACCTTCTTGATCCGGTCGGAATCGAGCCCGCGCGGGTACTGTGCTGTTCTGGTTGCTGCGGGGAATCCGGTAAGCTGGGTACTACCAGCTCGGCAACCCAGCGATTGAGTATATGACGGTCGAGGCGGAACCGTTTTTGAAAATGGCAGCGAGGTCACTATTGACATCCTCTTCCGCGTGAACGCGGAGGAATCCCGAGCGTTGGGAATTTCAGGTTCGCAACCATGAGTCCGGTTTCTTCTTCGGGAACTCGTTTAACCCATCACGAAACGGTGGCTGACTGGCGGTGCCAAACCGCCGGTACTCCTATCCTCTATGTCGTTGATTTCCACCGGTTGTTTTTGCCAGCAGGGAATGGCTGACACGTCAGTGGACTTGGAGTTACCTTTGGGCTTGCTCGACCAACAGGCACAGACGAACGCTTCTGGCATTCGCGTTCACCGTGTTGGTGTTTCGGATATTGTCTCATTAGCGGCGGCGAGGCCACCTCCGAAGGCCGTTCGGAATCGCTTCGTTCCGACCTGGCCGTACTCTTTGATACGAATAGACTCCACTTGAAACTGCGGACTTTGGAAACTCGGGAATGCCACCGAACAATGGTTCGTGGAGAGTTCTGTCGGATTCATCCTGCGGCTGAAGCCGCAGGTATTCTCCTCGAATCTCTATAAGCTTGTTCACCAACTTGTCGGCTGCGTCGGGGTCGAGTACGATCCAGTAATTAGGTCAGAGAAGCTCCGCTTTGTAGTTTTCTGAAATCAAACCAGATACCAGAAAAAGGAAATCCTAATCTCGATACTCGGAGATAATCGCACCGAGCACCCCGATTGTAAACCCGAGAATGATCAGCCAAACGGCCAACCGAGCGGGTATCTCGATAACGGGACGAATCCAGAGGAAACCACCAGTAACGACGAACAAGAGGCCCAGTAACAGCCAGTTTGTCGTATTTATGAGATATTGTGATGTGTGTGAATAGTGTGGTCAGAGGTCTGCGGCGGCAAAGCGCCGGTAGCCGAGCACCAGCGGAACGACGAGCCAGAGCGCGAGCACCGCGATGCTAGCCCACCCCGTGAGATAGAACGGGACCGCACCGTCCAGCATTCCGCCGAGAGTCAGGGCCGCCGCGGTACCGTCACCGAGGAACCACCCGAGGGCGTTCTGGTAGGCGGCCGATGGCGTGACGATGTTGAGGAACGCATACCAGCCCGGCACCGTCGCGATTCCGCCGAAGGCGAACCCGTTCACAACGAACATGACTGCCGGGGCTAGGAGATCGCCGAGGAACTCGAGGAGGACGAACACGCCGACCCCAAACGCCATGCCCGCCCGCCGCTCGTCGTCGCGGAGACGGCGACCATGATGCCCACGTACATGAGGGCAAATAGGAGCGTAACCGCGGCGAAGATCGCGTAGTCGACCGGCGAGAACGTCGGGAACAACGCGACGATCACCGCGAGCGTGACGGCGAGGCCGACGAGGACGGCAACCGCGAGCACCGCAGTACGGCCGATGAGCTTCCCGAGAACCACGTCCGCGCGGCTGTGTGGGAAGCCCAACAGGAGCTTGCTAGAGCCGCGTTCGCGTTCGCCGGCGATCGCTCCCGCACCGATGACGATCGCCGCGACCGAGACGAACAGCGTCATCACGGCCAGCAGGAGCGTCAGGTAGCCGAGGGTGCTCAGTTCACCGATATCCTGACTGAGTTCCGGGACGGTAGCGTAGAGGACCGCCAGCCCTGCAGAAAGGAGGACGAACGCGGCGGTGATTGCCCAGAGGGCCTTCGAGAGCCTCGCGTCCCGGAAATCCTTCCGAGCGACGACGGCCCAGCTCACGCGCGCACCTCCTGGCCGTCGGCCGAGGGAGTCACGACTTCGCGGTCGTCCTCGTCTGCGCTGCTCGTGGCCGTGTCGTCATCCGTCGTGTAGGCCGCGAACATCTCCTCGAGGGAGGTCTCCTCGACATCGAAGTCGACCACGGTCCCGCCGGCCGCCTCGACGGCGTGTATGACCGCCGTCTTCGCGTCCGGCGCACACGTCACGGTCACGCGAGTCTCGCTGTCGGCGTGAACGCCGGTCACGTCCGGAAGATTAGCGACCGCGTCGACCATATCGTCGGTCACTGACTCGACGGTGAGGACCAGTCGAGTGTCGGTCCCCAGCGCATCCCGAAGCGCGTCGATGGTGTCGACGGCGACCAGTTCGCCGTTCCGGAGGATCCCGACGCGGTCACAGACTGCCTCGACCTGTTCGAGGATGTGCGAGGAGAAGAACACCGTCGCCCCGCGGTCGCGCTCCGCCCGAATGATCTCGCGCATCTCGCGCGCCCCGTTCGGGTCAAGCCCAGTCGACGGCTCGTCGAGGATCAGCAGCTCCGGCGAGCCGGCCAGCGCCATCGCGAGGACGAGGCGCTGTTTCATCCCCTTCGAGAAGCCGCCGGCCTTCCGGTCGGCCGCGTCGGCAATACCGACGCGCTCTAGCAGTTCGATCGGATCGTCATCACTCTCTTTCGACGCGATTGCGAATTCGAGGTGCTGTCGAGCCGTCAGCCGATCATAGAGGTGATAGCCGTCCGGGAGTACGCCGACCGCCTGTCGCACGGCCAGCGACTCCGTCTGTGCGTCGTCGCCCAAAACGGTCGCCGTCCCTGCCGACGGGCGGACGAAGTCAAGGAGAATGTCGATGGTTGTCGACTTCCCGGCGCCGTTGGGCCCGAGGAACCCGAAAATCTCTCCCTCGCGGACTGTCAAGGAAACGTTATCGAGCGCAGTGACGTCGCCGTACTGCTTGCTCAGTCCGACAAGCTCGATTGCGATTCCGTCAGAACGGTGGCCGAGTTGTTCATCAAGCTGACTCATACAGCACTCAATACGGGAGGAGGCCGCAAGATTGTGCTCGCCGTACCTATCCGCGTTTTATATACTCTTTGTCTTCACCAACGCAGAGGACGGCCGTCGCCTGATTATTTAACTACCGTATGGGTACGGCACCAATCATCAGTCAACCCCCGTCATATACTTGGTTGAGATGAGTACTCAAGCTAGTCCGTCGAATCGACGGTTCTTGACTCGCCGCGCGTTCATCGGCACCGGAGCCCTCGTGGCCGTCGGATCGTTGTCCGGCTGTCTCGCTCGCGGCCCTTTCCAGCGGGACGAGGTGACAGAGGCCGTTACAGGTACATTTGCGCCACCCGATGTACAAGAAATACGGGTCACCAACGCCATCGGCGACGTGACCGTACGAGCGGTGAACACCGACGAGATCGGGGTCCGCGTTCTCAAACGTTCGGTCGTCGGTGCTCGGGGTCTCGAAGACATTACCGTTCGGATCGGGGTCGAGAGCGGCGTCCTCACCGTCGAAACGAGTCTCGCGGACGAGGTGACGTGGTTCACCCGCTCCTCGCCGGGGACGGATGTATCGATTACCGTGCCACAGGGCACTGCCGGACCGATCGTCTCCTCGGCCGCCTCTCGGCTCGGGAACGTCTCCCTGTTCGATACTCGCGGCGATACGATCGCCCGAACGAATCTGGGGGACGTGACTGCCGCGCGCGTCGACGGCTACCTCACTCTCGAGTCGGAGCTCGGAACGATCCTCGCCGACGACGTGACGGGGTTAGACCGCGTCCGAACCGAACTCGGCCAGATCAAAGTCGAGGTGGCGGGCCTCCGAACGGATGTCGAGATCGGCACCCGGATGGGCGACGTCGTCGTGGGCGTCGCCGAGACGCTGGACCTCGACGTGGTAGCCGAGTCCGACGCCAGTGTCGACTCCGACCTCCCGCTCACCGGAGGCCGGTCCGAGCGCCGGCGGGTTACCGGTCGGCTCAACGCCGGCGGGTCCCGCCTCCACGTCTTCAGCGACGTGGGCGAGGTCTCCCTGCGGATGATGTGAGGAGACGGGGTGTCGAGGACGTATCGAATGGCCCCTATTTTAAATTTAGAAATCCGAATTTGGCGATATCAGTCACAGAATCGGTTACCCCGGTACCGGCAGCCCCGAAACGGTTCGTTGAGGAGCCGCTGTACGGACAGTTCGAGCCTCGGAAACGTTGTTTGTGGCTTCGTTTCAGTCGTTTCTCGTCCCGGCGGCGTCGGAGACAGCTTCGGCGGGGTTCCCCGCCGGAGTGCCGGGGTCGGTCGCACCGGAGAGGTGCGTGTGTTTGAATCCGGTCGGATACTTTAGTCCGTAGCCAACCGCACGGTCAACTCCGATGTGAGCGGCCCAGATGAGTGCGACCCATATGACGGTCGCCATGCCGAACCACATCCCAGCCGCCCCGAGTGCGACTGGCGTGAGGTACGTGTGGAACGCGTTATAGACGGCACTGCCGACCCGAGGGCCAGCGAGGTACGCCACCATCGAGATGTCGGGGGCGAGCGCAAGGATCACGAACAGCCACAGCGGGCCACCAATCGTGAAATATGCTACCGTCGCCACAGCGGCGATCCCAGCCCCTTCTAACCGAAGTATGAATTTCGGGTACATGCCACGATTACGCTGGCCGAGAATAAATACTCGTAGTGAAGTGTGTGAACGAAGTCGCGTGACGGTTGTCGTCATTCCCGCTCTGCTGACTACATCCTCTGTATCTTGCATGCCAATACTGACACCGACAGTAGATTTCAACAAGCCCGACCGCGTAATTGTTGAAGCCGTCACCGGTGGCTCGTGTCTGTTACTGAGCGGGCTACGACTCGAATCTTCAGACCTGAAGGTTCACTCAGTTTTTGAGGTGCCATCTCGATCGATGGGCATAGCCGCACGTAGCGTGTCGCCGATGAGCGTGTGATGGGCCCGGCGCAAGCGGTCGGAGAGCGACTGCGGCGTGATACCCAGTTCCTCGGCCACGGCCGCCATCGACGCTTCACGCGGAAGATCGAAGTATCCCATCTGCCAGGCCGTCACCAGTGCGTCTTGTTGTTTCGGGGTGAGCCCGAATCTGCTACCGGTCTTGGCGTAGGTCATCTCGTGGAGGCGCACCAAGTCGAACGAGAATCCCCGGTCACGGAGGAAACGGGTGAACTCGCCGATACGTGCCTGGCTGTCGAATCGGATTCGGAGACCCCATCCATTAGCGTCTCCCCTGGCTTTGAGGATTGATGTTCCATCGCTCGTATACTCTTGGGCGAGGGATTCGACGTGGTCACCCCACGTCGCGCGGTACGTAGTGAGATTCTCGGCGTCTTGCATCCGGTGGAGGGTGTCGATCGAGTCGTCCGCACGGGCGGCGGTTTCGAAGGCCGCGTTCGATACCCCCGAGACGACGAAATACGGGGTCAGAGACTCCATATCCGAGGCGACAAGCCGGTCGATCTCGACCACCGTCGTCGGCTCGGCATCGAACGTTTCGGAGAGAGCGAGGGCTCTTGGAGGCACGCGGAACTCTCCAAATATGCTCATAGAGTAACAATTCTAAATGGGATTGAATAACTGTTCGGGAGGCAGTATAGTGTCAGCAGAGCTGAAGAGTCGGCACACGATTATCAATTTAGTCCTGTCGGCGTGCGCGACGGTGAACGAGGCCACCGAGAGCCGTCCAAGCGACTCCAAACGGCACGAGAAGATTATTGGACTGCAGTAACAGCATTCGCAGCGCCGCCGGCAGAACGTCGTAGGGGAGGAGCATCCCCATTGGAAGCACGGCTGCGAATACGAGAAGCACAGCCGTAATCGTCGGGCGATCAGGATCCTTCCACAGGCCGATTCCGAGCAAGCCTGCTCCGACGACCACGAGACTATATCCCCCATATGCAGCAATGAGAAACAGCGTATTCTCTCCGGCTGCGGGCACTACCCGGAAGCCAGCCGACACCAACGCGGTGACAGCCCGAACGTGTAGTCCTGCGACCAGAACCATCCCGGAAGCTACCACTCCGAGGCCGATTCGGCCAATTCGCCCGTACTGGTCGCCGAGAGTAGCTGGCACTCCGATCACCCCGCCTATCATCAGCGTCCAACCCAGTAGCCTGAAGACGTCGAATACGGTCGCATCGTATGGTCTGGTACCGAAGACGACGGGTTCCAGCAACGACGAGGCGGTCCAGCAGAACACTCCCACGACCGCACCGGTACCACACCACGCTATCGTCGAGGAATGCACCCTGCTACCGCTTGCTCGTCTACGGACCATCGAAACCCTGCCCGTCGGTCACGGGTCCACTCTGTTCGGAGTCGAATTCGGGCGTGTATATCATCAGGCTATGAGGTCAAGACGTGAATCTCCGCGTGAGGATGCCGTTTGAAAGATGGTATTAGCCATTTATACTGGCTATCTTATATTCGGTCGAACGTCAACATCCTTTCGTCGTACCCATTCGTAAGTGGTGTACAGTTAGGATAATCACGTGCTCGTTACCTAGCCGAGTCTATTTGCAATATTCCGTCCTATACATGGCGTTCCTGAAGTTTCTCTGGCGGGTGATGTGTTCCACAGTTCAATTCGATGAGTCCCTGAATCGCACCATAATCTCAGGACGACATCGAGAATACCGACTGTCCTACTGTGTCTCAATATATAAGGCACGGATGGATACGGCGGGAGCCATGTGTCCATACAGATCGTATCTATTGGTATGTCCTGAGCAACAATTGATGAAGAGACAGTTGTACAGGATCGCGACGAGCAGACGCAGCCGCTGAGCAGAACGTTCGATGTGGCTATCTCGTTGTTTCTCGTACTCGCAGAGCGGTTTTCGGAGCTGCCGGATACCTCCTCGCCGGGTTCGCGGACGTTGGGCGGGTCACGTCCTGGGTAGCTTCCGGACGGATTACATCGACTGAGATGAGTGACCCCGAACTGATCGACGCGGTCTACGCCTTCATTTTGGGGAAACGGAGTCAGCTTGACACTAACCGGCGTGATGCTGGTCGTGGCTGGTATCGCGTTCTTCGGGTTCCAGACCCGCGCGCGACGACGCTTCGACGCAACCGGGATTGTATCGCCGAGCACGACCGGAAACGCCATCCTCGGGGCGATGGTCACGATCGTCGCGTCGTTCGTGCCGTTCTCCCCCGTCATCGGTGGCGGGGTCTCTGGCTACCTCAACCGCGGATCGGATAGCAGTGCCGTTCGAACTGGTGGCTTGGCTGGCCTATTCGCCACCATCCCGGTCATCACCGTGTTCGCAATCGTCATCTGGAGTCTCCTGGGGAGCGCCACGGGGCTGACGGCGATCATCGTCGCTACCCTGGCATTCTCGCTGATAATCTCTGTGGCGTACATGGTCGGCCTGAGCATCCTCGGTGCCTACCTGGGCACCCACCCATCGTTCGCTAACACGTTCGGTGACGCCGAATAGAGGGAGGATCGGGTTCAGGCTAGCAGATATCGGCGGCCCCGTCTTCGCCCGAAAATACTACTACTCCCGTTCCGAATATTCTTGGTTCCCCTTTCCGGCTATCGGGGGTTCACGCAGCCTTCATGAGAGTCGTAGTTATCGCGACACCAACCCGAAGACAACGCCAGCGAGTAGACAGCACTAGGGGTTGAAACCTTTCTGCGACGGTACCAGTATATGGAAACTGGATGGATACGACGGGACGGTACCACCCCTGTACCGTACGTCTCTGGTTCGGCCGTGACATCTCGGAGAGTGTAAGGACGCTTGGTGGCACGCGGAACTCTCCGAAGATGCTTCTAGAATAATAGTTCCCAACTGAACTCAATAGCTGTTCGGAAGAGTGTCTGTAGTGGCGAAACCGAGGCTTAGTACGGTGCCACGATGTTTCCCCACTCTCGTCGGCGATCATCCGCGAGGGCTCACTGTGTTTCGAGAAACACTGTAGCAGTTCGGCCCGATAATCGTGCGGCCTGGTTTAGGATGTAGGTGGTAATCCCGAGGGCAATAATGCCGATAGGAACCGCTACGATCGCTTCCGGTAATGTATCAATCCTTCAGACGCCGAGTTGGATGCCGTCTTCAACGAGGGAATAGGTGAGTGGTGCCGTGAGCAACCCGATTGAGACGGTCAGTGTCGTCACTACGAGAGTAAAGGACGCGATGCCGACCGGGAACTTCAAAAGCAGATAGCAAAGCCCCACCCAAGTTGAACGCGCCGTCAAGCGAGTCCTCGCTCGCGACCAGATACCCTCGTCCACCCCGGTCTCCATATCGTCGGGTGCTTGAATAGCAAGCCCAAGGAGGTTGTTTGCAAGGCGGCGTTCAAACGAGGCCAGCCGGCGACTCCCAATTACGACAGCGATCAAGAGCGGAATTCCGAGTAGCGTAACCACGAGTCCGATGGCGAGTGTCAATCCAGTTGTTAGGACGACAAAATACAGTCTTCCTAAGGGGAACGTCAGCAGGAGATAGAGGAGATTTCGGTATGTTCGGGGGCGGATAACTGATCCGAGCGTCTGACTCAATAGTGACTGCTGTCGGCGATCCTCGGACGTGCTAACAGTTCGTGCAATGATGTTTTGTGGTATAACTTTGTACCCCAGTTCTATCCAGATGGCCGTTCGACAGCATCAGGACTGATCTCAGCTTCACCACCAGCTTGGGCGGCACGCCGGTCCTGCCAGAGGAGCCACATCCCCATCAGACCGACCACGACTGACAGGCCGAGATACGCGAGTATGAACGTCGTCGTTTCCTCAGCACCGATTGTGGCGGGGACCAGCGGAAGCGTGATGTCGGCCGCGACGTGCCAGACGACGAGCGGCCAGAGGCTCCCCAGTCGGAACGCAACAGCTGCCAGGCCGATCGCCATCGGAATCATCAGGACGACCCCGATCAGCCAGTCACCGACCGATGCACCGAATATCACCTGCGAGACGTGGGATAGCGCGAACAGTGCTGCAGTCACGAGGGCGGCGAACAATCGCCCCTTCGATTCGAGGGCGCGGAGTAACACTCCTCGGTAGAGGAGTTCTTCGCTGAGACCAGCACCCAGTGCGCTCCCGACGACGATGACGAGCAACGCGACCCATCCGGATAATGTCGCGCCCTCAGTGAGCGAAACGTCGGGAATGGCGATTCCGAACGCGAACGGGAGGGCCACGAACCCGAATAGCGGCACGAGATACACCAGCGCACGGCGATTGACCGGTGCGGCCAAGCGGATCTTGCCCCACCAGCCGAGCCACGCGACGAGCCCGATGACGAATGCGACCAAGATCCAGTTCGTGATCAAGGAGATGCCATCGAGCGTGAGGCTCGGGAATACGGCGCCCAGTATGTATCGCGTGGCGATGAATAAGGCGACGATGAACCCGAGGGTTCCGACCGCGAAGCTCAGCGGGCGACGCTCGACGAAGGTTGTCATATGAATAGAGACGTCTGAACAGCACAAGTGTTCTCGCACAGTACCCATCCGTGTTTTATATACTCGGTCTTCACCATCCATGCCGTCCGACAACGACAAGATGGGTATCTCGAGCGGGAAGCTCACTCCTCGTCAGGGCCAAACCGTTCATCCAGAAATCCCCGAATATGGTCGGTTACACGTTCTTGGCCTGGTAGCGAGAGGAAGTGCCGTTCGCCAGCCAGGGTGATACACTCGACGAGTGCTGGTAACGTCTGCTCGACACGCGGACGAATTCGACTCGCCGGGAAGAACGGGTCCCGTTCGCTCAAGATGACTAGGGTCGGCGTGTCGAACGCGCCCAGGTCTGCCAGGTCGTCCGGACCGGGGAATGAAGCCTGAAGATCGCCCGTCCGGAGTGCTTGCCCGACAGTCTCGATGACGACGTCGTCGACAGTTTCTATCGAATCGCTGAACATCGGGGCCAGGGCACGGCTCAATAGCCCTCGTCGTGGGACGACTCGATACGCCAGCGACAGAACGACGATTCGGGCGAGAGCCGACGAGAGGGGAGTACCGAACCCTGCGGGAGCGACCAGTACGGATGCAGCGATTCGGTCAGGGGCGTGAACTGCCGCCTCCAAGAGAACTCCCCCACCGTGAGAGACCCCAATCATCGCTGCCCGATCGATTCCGAGGTCATCGAGCACGTCGACGACCCACGGACCGTACTCGTCGGGTTCGTGCGGGTCGCTCCAGCCGGGCTGTCCGGGCGTATCCGGCGCGATGAGGTAGTACTCGCTGGAAAGTTCCTGAACCCACGCGAGGGTCACCGGATTCGTGACGTTGCCGCCCTGGAACACCACTACCGGCGGTGCAGTTGCATCCCCAGCAGTCAGGACGTGCGTTCGGCCTGTTCTGGTCTCGATCCACCGGTCGGTAACGGGGACATCGAGGAGTACGCTGATGGCGTCGTCGTAGAGGTCCCCGAACCGAGACACCCTGGCAGGTCGAATACCGCCGTCGACCGAGCCAGCAGATTGCTCGGAAAACTCCATGCTATCAGTGGCAGCGGGTTCGCGACCAGAGCGAGGTCGTGTATTCATACTAGTGACACGTCGGGTGACGCGATATAGTTGCGTGGCCACTGGTTCGCATAGCGACCTGCCCGCCTCTATCGAGGCCGTAGCCGCGCTAGGTGAACGCATGGGTCACTACTGGTTTATCATCTCTGCCCCCCTCTTAGCGGTAGATATGTCCTCAGAAGCCGTTTTGACAGATGTAGAGCAGTCACTTGTCGCCACCGTCACGACCGAGACGGTCCCTGGCCACGAGATTGTGGAGGTGCTCGGTATCGCCCGGGGCAACACTGTCCGAGCACGGAATGTGGGACGCGATATCACCCAGGGGATTCGGAATCTCGCTGGCGGCGAACTCAAGTCCTACTCGACGTTGCTTGCCGATGCCCGAGATCAGGCCATCGAGCGGATGGAAGCGGACGCACTTGAGATGGGAGCGGACGCCGTCGTGAACGTCCGCATGGAAATGTCGGAGGTCACCCAGGGCGCGTCGGAAGTGATCGCCTACGGCACAGCTGTCAAACTCGCTTAAAAGACTCCCTGTCGCTCTGTCCCGGCCTACGATCTATATGCATTGAGAGCACCGGTCTCAACTATCAATTAGTATTGAAAAAACTCTCTCGCCGGTCCAGTTCGAATACACAGACGCCCGTGACCGCTCTCTCGAGTAACCGAGAGATACCCATTAACGAGACATATATGTCGCGGACAGTCACGGAAGGGACACGTTCGCCGCGAGTTCACGACATTTGCGGCAGCGGTGCGTCCGTCCGCGTCGAGGTGTCCGAGCCCGCGTCAGAGGTCAATTCCGCTGACTTCGAACCGGGCTCCGCCGCTCGCTGACGCTCCGACTCCGATCTCCCAGCCGTGGGCCTCCGCGATTTCGGCGACGATCGCCAGCCCGAACCCCGTTCCGTCTCCCGTCGTCGTATGACCCCACTCGAAGACGTCGTTCCTCTCGTCCGCCGGGACACCCGCCCCGTCGTCTTCGACGTAGAAGCCACTCCGGTCCGACCCGTCGAGCGTTCCGACCCGAACAGCCACCGACGACCCGCCGTGGTCGCTGGCGTTCTCGAAGAGGTTTACGAAAAGCTCGTGGAATCGGTCTCGGTCCGCTCGAAGGGTCGTCGAGGACTCGATCTCGAGCGTCGCCGGCGCCATGTCGCAGTCGACCCAGACGGTCTGCGCGACCGCCGCCAGATCGACTTCGGTCCGCTCGTGAATCAAGTCGCCTTCCCGGGTGAGCTGGAGGAGTTCCGACAGCATCTCTTCCATGCGATCGGCGGCGTTCTCGATCGCGTCGAAATGCTCCGAACCGCCGGTCTGTCTGGCGAGCTCCGCGTGCCCCTGAATCACTGAGAGGGGATTTCGGAGGTCGTGTGAGACGATACCGGCGAACCGGTCGAGCCGCTCGACCTTCTCTTCTAATTGCCGGCGGTTCCGGACGCGATCAGACACGTCCCGGAGCATCGCGACCATCTGCTTCGGTTCGGCGTCCGCCGCGGCATCGCCCCCGTCTGCCGGCTCCAGCGCCGCTCCGGATATCTCCGTCGGGACCTCGTCTCCGTCCTTCGTCAGGCACGTCAGGTCGTCGGTGAAGCCGGTTCCTTCCGTTTTGACCTGTGAAATAAACTCCTCGCGGACCCGAGCGATGTCGTCTGGGTGGATGGCTTCGGGGTCCATCGACAGGAGCTCTTCGCGGGAGTATCGCAGCAGCTCGCACGCCCTCGGGTTGACGTCGACGAACGACTCGGTCCCGAAGTCGACGATCATGACGGCGACGTTGTTGTGCTCGAATACCTTTCGGTACCGCTCCTCGACGGACGACCGGCCGCCACCGTTTTCGCTCGCTTCGACGTCTCTACCCCCCGTCGGTTCGTTACCCATGTATCGGCTGTCCTCGTCTGAAATTCCAGTGTCTCATTCGGTCGATCGGGCCGCACGACGGCATATCACTCCCCGCGGCGGAAAGCCTGTTTTCCGTCACTCTGAAGCAGGTTCGTCCTCGGGTGAGATAATATTTCACAGGCCCGACGGGCGGGAGTCACTCGCGCCGGCCGATCGCCGGTGCCCCTCTCGAGGCGACGGTTCGGCTCGTCCCGGGTGTCGCGACTCCCCGTGGTACCACGGCATCGCGAACACTGGATTTATTCCGGCTTCCGAGCGTCGTCGTCGACGAACGTCTCGCAGGTGAGACAGTACTCGCGCTCATCTTTCAGCTCCGATGGCTCGATGATCGCGAGCCTGCTCTCCGTTTCTCGACCGCAGGTCGGACAGGTAGCGTCTCCGCTCATGGCTCGATCCGTTGGTCCAGCTCTACGCTTCGTCCCCGAAGTTCTCCTCGTACGCGTCGGGGTGATTCTCTTTGGCGTGATCTTTCAGCTGGTCGAGCGTGTCGAACGTCGCGCCGCAGTCACAGGCGTGGATATCGCCGTCGTCGTGATCGTGGTCTGACATCGTATCTGATAATGTGCGGACCACGATTAAATAGCCCCCGCGGAAGTGTACGCCAACCGCCTCGGCCGACGCACACTCATGAGTCGACAATCACGCGATCACAACGGAAGCGGAGGATCGGACAGGGCGGCGGATCGAGACGGGAAGACCCCGCTCTCGACGCTCACGGCCGAGCACGCGAAGCTCCTCTCGGAGATCGGGACGGAGTTGAGCGAGTCGAGCGACGCGATCGAGTCGCTGTCTCGCGGCGCCGCGGAGGCGAACGCGTCCAGTTCTGACACGGCTTCGCTGGCGGAGACGGCACGTGGATCGGCTCGGGAGGCGAACGCCGATGTCGACGAAGCGAAGGTCGCGGCCGCCGCGGCCGAAGAGAAGTTGGAGACCCTCCGCGAGACGGTCACCGAGATCGACGACATCGTCGGGATGTTGAACGAGATCGCCGACCAGACGAACATGCTCGCGTTGAACGCCTCGATCGAGGCCGCTCGCGTGGGTGAGGCGGGCTCCGGCTTCGCTGTCGTGGCGGACGAGGTCAAGGACTTGGCCGAACAGGCACAGGAGCGCGCGACGGAGATCGAGGCGACCGTTGAGGAGGTGCGATCGACCGCAGACGAGACGATAGATCAGATCGAAACGGTCGACACGCGTACCGACACCGCGGCGGCGTCGATCACGGACGCGGTTGACGACCTCCACGGGATCGCCGACAGCGCGGTTCGGACGTCGGAGAACGTCGACCAAGTGACCGAGACGACGCAGGCGTACGCGGACAACCTCGACGACATCGCTCGAGACGTGATCGACGCGATCAGTCAGGCGAACGAGCTGAACGATCGAACGGATGAGGCGACGGGTCGATAATTTCGTCCGGCCCCGGGCAACCGGCTACGCTCGCCTCACAGCTCCATCTCGGTCGCCGAGTCGACCTCGAACCGGGTGACCTCCGGCTCGCCGGCGAGCAGGTCGGGCAACGCCGCCTCGAACTCCTGGAAGTGGTCGGTCTGCGAGTGCGCCTCGAACGCGGCCTCGTCCTCGTACTGCTTGAAGAACCGGACGACGTTCGGATCGTCCACGTCCGTCGCCGGTCGGTAGTCGATCACGCCCGGCTCGGCGCGGGACTGCTCTGCGAGGTCGGCGATCAGTTCGAGCGCCTCGGCGCGCTTGTCCGGGTCCAGCGGGAAGACTGCGTGTAACACGATCATGCGATCCCCGCTCGTCGGCCGCGACGAATAAACCCCCGTCGCGAGGGCGTTCGACTCGGGCAGACGGAAGTAACGGCTCGCGAGGCAAACGCCAACGTGAGCCGCAAGAAATCCCGTTACGTCCGCGTTACGCGTGAGACCCGTGATTGATAATCGGCACCGACGAATTAAATCGAAGACCGTCACAGCCACCCACATGGACTCGCGACAGATCACAGGTTGCGTCCCGCTTGACCGTCGGTGGAGGTGGGGTGCGTGACGTCGGATCAAAGCCGCCGCGGAGCGGTTCGAAGCAGACTCGTCCCCGCCGTGGTGGAACAGAACCGGCTCGTCAAGTTCGGCCTCTCGATCGCCTTCGTCATCGCCGCGATCGCTGTGACGGGCCTGTTTACGATCCGGCAGACGGCCGGGGTCGTCGACCCAGCCGCGCACGCGGCCGTAACCCGGAACATCCTCCTGATCATCGCCGTCGCCGTCGTCGGTCTCGGAGCCGTCAGGGTGGGACTCGCCCGCCCGACGATCCGCGAACTCGACGAACTCGGTCGACGGGCGGAGGCGCTTGAAGACGGCGACCTCGACGTCGACCTCGAACCGAAGACGGACGACGAGATCGGCCGGCTCTACGAGTCGTTCGGCGCGATGCGAACCGCGCTCAGATCCCGGATCGAGGACGTGGAAGCGGAGCGCGAGCGCGCCCGCGAGGCGAAACGCGAGACGGAGCGGTTCGCCGACGCCCTGGAAACCCGCGCCGAGGCCTTCGCGGGGACGATGGGAGAGGCCGCGGACGGCGACCTGACCGCCCGGCTCTCGGTCGAACGCGACGACCCGGAGGGGCTCCGCGAGATCGCGGACGCGTTCAACGAGGCGCTGTCGGAGCTCGAGACCACCGTCTCCGACGTGCGCCGCTTCGCCGGCGAAGTGGCGGACGCGAGCGACGCGATGACGACGAGCGCGGAGGAGGTCGCCGCGGCCGCCCGCGAGACGAGCGGGTCGATTGACGAGATATCCGCCGGCGCGGAGAAGCAGAACGATCGGCTCGTCGAGATCGCCGGCGAGATGGAGACGATGTCCTCGACCACGGAAGAGGTCGCCGTCTCGGCCGAGCAGGTCGCCGCGACCTCCGAGCGAGCCACCGAACTCAGCGACGAGGGGCGGTCGGCGACGCGGCGCGCCGTCGAGGAGCTCCACGCCGTCGAGGAGCGCTCCCGGTCCGCCACGGAGACCGTCAGTCAGCTCGAAGACGGGATGGAGCGCATCGGCGTCATCGTCGACACGATCACGGAGATCGCCGACCAAACGAACCTGCTGGCGTTGAACGCCTCGATCGAGGCGGCGCGGGCGGGCGAGGCGGGCTCCGGGTTCGGCGTCGTCGCGGAAGAGGTGAAGAGCCTCGCAGAGGAGACGAGCGAGGCCGCCGCGGAGGTCGAGTCGCTCATCGCGGAGCTCGAAGAGCGGACCGACGAGAGCGTGACGGAGATGGCGGCGATCCAGGAGCGGATCGACGCGGGCGTCGACACTGTGGAGGCGGCGGAAGCCGCGCTCGCCGACATCGACGACCGAATCACCGAGGCGGACGACGGGGTCAAGGAGATATCCGACGCGATGGACGAGCAGGCCCGTGCGGTCAACGACGTGACGACATCGGTCGACGACGTCGCCGAGATCAGCCAGCGGACCTCGACGAACGCCTCGTCGGTCGCGGCCGCCGCCGAGGAGCAGGCCGTCTCCTCGGACCGCGTCTCCGAGAAGGTGGAGGGCCTAGCGGATCGGACGACCCGCCTCCGCGAGTCGCTCGCGACGTTCCGGACCCGTGACCGGGGCGACATACCGTCGGCCGAGGGGCAACGCAGTGACGCGCCGTCGGCGGCCGACGACTGACGCCGCGCTGGTTGGCGCGGTATGTCTCGGTCTCCGGCCCTCTCCTCGCCGGTAACTGGGTCGTAACGAGGTAACTGAGTCCCCCGATAGGGTTTATATTGAACGCACCTGCGGGCCCGTATGGGAAAGTACGCGGTGTTGCTCAGCGCCGGTCCCGACAGGACCGGGAGCGCGCTTAACGGGGTGGAGTACGCGCTCCGGCTCGCCGACGACGGCCACGACGTGCGGGTGTACCTCGACGGCCGGGCGACCCGATGGCCCGGCGAACTGGCGACGCGAGCCGACCACCCGCTTCGCGACAACCTCGACCGGGCAGTGGCCGGCGATGTCGAGATCGCCGCCTGCGCGTTCTGCGCGGCCGCGTTCAATGCGACGTCGGGCTGTCGAACGGAGGGCATTCCTCTTCTCGGAACGGCCGGAGAAGAACACGGACCGGACGTCGCGGCCCTCGTCGACGACGGATACGAACTGCTCACGATGTCGTGAGGCCGGACCGACCCCGTTGTGGACGAGGGGCAGGTCCGCCGTCCCATCGGAGCGGCGACCCTCTCGTGCGGCTGGTTTCTTAAGCGAGCGCACCGAACGAATCAGACGAGAGACGTTCGAATGATCCACTCACGCCTCGCGTCCCGGCGCGCTCCGACGCCATGACGGGGACCTCCGAATCCGGTACCGCGTCGGGCGACGAAGCCACCGTCTTCGAGCGCCTGTTCGAGCACACCCCGGACGCGGTCCTCGTCATCGACTCCGAGGCGAACCGCATCCTCCGCTGTAACGACCGGGCCTGCGAACTGCTCGGATACGATCGGGAGCGTCTCCTCGCACTCGGACCGCCGGACATCCATCCGCACGACTACGAGGTGTTCGAGGAGTTCGTCGAACGCGTCCGTGACAGCGGAAGCGGGTTCACCGCGGAGCTGTCGTGTCACACGCGGGACGGCGAAGTCGTCGCCGTCGACGTCACCGCGACGACCGTCCGGTTCGATGGAGACGACCGGATACTCGCGATCGTGCGGGACGCATCGGCGCGTACGAAGCGCGAGCGGGAGCTGCGCCGTCGATCGGCGGCGATGGCCGCGGCCGACGACGGGGTCGCCGTGCTCGACGGCGAGGGTGCGGTCGTCCACGCGAACGAGGCGTACGCCTCGCTGTTCGGGTACGACGACCCGGAGGCTATCGCCGGTGCGACGTGGGGCGCACTGTACGCGAATCCGGACCGATTCGAACTCGACTGCCGACCCTCGGTCGCCGAGTCGGGCGAGTGGCGGGGGGAGTTAACCGTCCCGCGGGAAGACGGCGACGACGTGCCCGTCCGAGCGTCGGTGACGGGACTGGAGGACGGCGAGTTCGTCTGCGTCGCTCGCGACGTGAGCGAGGAGCGTCGCCGGGAACGCCGGCTCACGGGGTTGACCGAGGCGAGCCGCGACCTCCTCGCCGCGACCGACCGCGACGACGTGAGCCGGATCGCGATCCGGACCGTCGTCGATATCCTCGGCCACGAAATCGCCTGCGTCAGACTGTACGACGCCGACGCCAACGAGTTGGTTCGGACGGTCACGTCGGACGCGGCCGCGGAGCTCGTCGAGTCGGCGCTCGCGTACGACCTCAAATCGTCGAACGCCGGCGCGGCGTACCGGAGCGGGGAGACCGTCCGGAACGGGTCGCCGACCGACGAGGCGTACACGGACGACCCGTGTCGGGCCGAAGTCCACGTGCCGCTCGGCGAGTTCGGCGTCCTCAGCGCCTTCGACCGCGAGGCACCGATGGGGGCGGTCGACGTCCGGCTGATCGAGCTGTTCGCCGGCGTCGTTCGTTCGGCGTTCACCCGTGCGGAGCGCGAGGAACGACTCCGGACCCGGCGGAGCGAACTGGAGCGCCGCCGCGAGGAGTTGGCGGCGGCGGACCGATTCAACACCCTCGTCACCGAGGTCATTCGCTCGGTCCTGCGAGCGACCAGCGGTGCGGCGGTCAGGCAGTCGGTCTGTGACGAACTCGCCGGCTCGTCGCTGTACGAGGCGGCGTGGATCGCGACCGTGGAGACGAGAGACGACGCCGACGCCGTGACGATCGACTCCAGTGCGGTCGCGACGGGCTCGTTCAGCGAGACCGACGAGGAGTCGTTCCTCACGTCGCCGTTCGCGCGCCGACTGGTCCGGAAGGCACACGACGCTGACACCGCGGTCGTCGAGCGCCGACGCTTCGAGTCCGAGAGCCGTGACGAAGCCGAGTCGGTCGCGGACGACGAGTCCATCGCCGCGGCGGTCCCCGTCGCCTGCGGCCGCCAACGCTTCGGCGTGCTCGCCGTGGCCGGGGCCGAAGAGAGCGGGTTCGCCGAGGCGACGCAGAGCGGCCTCGAACTGCTCGGTGAGACGCTCGGGTTCGCGATCATCGCCGACCGGCGCCGGAACACGCTGATCGAGAGCGACTCCGTCGAACTGGAGTTCTCCTTCGAAAGCCCGCTTGGGGATCTCTCAGCGGCGTTCGACTGCCGGTGTGATCACCTCGGGAGCGTCACCGACGCGGGCGACGCCCACGCCTACGAGACGCGGATCACCCACGGCGACTTCGCCGAGATCCGCGCGTTTCTCGACGACTACCCCGCGGTCCGAGAGTGTCGCCTCGTCGAGCGTCGCGGCGCGACGTGCGTCGTCGAGATCACGGTGGCGGGCGCCCCACCGGGGCTGCTTGCCGAGGCCGGGTTCAGTCTGGTGTCGTTACACGCGAGCGACGGCGACACGAGACTGATGGCCGAGGTCCCAAGCGACGAGGACGTTACGCGCGTACTCGACACGCTCTCGGAGCACTGGGACGGCGTCGAACTGGTCGCCAAGCGCCAGACCCCGACCCGCAGGGCGGACCTCCCGGTCCCGATAGACGGCGCGGCGGGCCTCACCGACAGGCAGCGGTCGGTACTGGAGACGGCCTACGAGGAGGGATACTACGACTGGCCCCGTAGGCACACGGCCGAAGAGGTTGCCGAGAGCCTCGGTATCGCCTCGGCGACGCTGCACCAGCACCTGCGCGCGGCGGAGCACACCCTCGTCTCGTCGTTCGTCGACGACGAGCGAGAGTGACGGAGTGACCCGGGACCCTATGTGTCTCGGTACCCCTCCACCGAGACACGTAGCGTGGGTGACCATACTACTGGGGAGTGACCCCAGAACCATGAGCACCGAACCGATCCCGATATCCCGTCTCGACGGCTCACACGAGCGCACGCAGCGCCTCCTCATCGAGGTCGCCGACGTCTTGGGTCACAAGTGGCATCCGGTCATCCTCACCCAACTGCTGAACGGGGAGCCGCACACGTTCAGCGAGCTCGGGGCGGCGATCGACGACGTGTCGAACAAGATGCTCTCGGACAGCCTCTCGACGCTCGAATCAGAGGGGCTCGTCGACCGAGAGGTCGTCAGCGAGAAGCCGGTCCGGGTCCGGTACACCCTGACCCGCCGCGGGCGGGAACTAGAGTCGGTCCTCGATCCGATGCTCAGGTGGGGTCGCGAGCATCTCGCCGGCGATGTAGTCGACCGTCCGCGGGAGCCGGCCGGCCCGCGTCTCCCGGGTCGCCCCGGCGGGGAGGAGGTCGCCGATGAGTAGTCGCTCCGACCGCGGCGGCAGCGCGACCGCAGACGCTCTCGCGACGCGCGGGACCGGTGGCCGGTCGGACCGGGACGACGGGCTCGCAGTGGAGGAGCCCTCCCGCGAGGAGGTGCTCCGCACCGTGTTCGGGCTCGGCGGCCACGACGTCCGGACGTACGACGCGGTCGCCGAGTCGCCGGGATCCACCACCCGGGAGCTCGCAGACGACCTCGACCGCGACCGTAGCAACGTGAACCGGTCGCTGAACCGGCTCCGAGAGGTGGGACTGGTGACGCGGAACCGTCGCCTACTCGATGCGGGCGGGCACGTCTACCAGTACTCCGCCGTCGGATCGAGCGACGACGTCGTCGCGCGGGCGGTCGACCGCTGGCGGTCGGCCGCGCTCAACGCGGTTGTGTCAGAGTAGCGCAGTTTTCACAGCAGTCAGGAGTCGTCGGATTTGCTCGACCGGTTTCGCTGCGCCCACGGTTGCAGAACCGCGTAGACGGCCTCGTTCATCGGGACGGCGACGCCGTGCTCTCGACCCCGCCGGACGACCGCGCCGTGGAGGGCTTCGAGCTCCATCGGCTTGTCGTGCGTCATGTCGTAGTGGAGCGACGAGTACGAGTCCGCGCCGAGGCCCTCGGCGAACTCCATCCACCGGCCGACGGTCCCTTCCGGGAGCTCGATCCCGGCGGCCCGGCCGACCCGACACGCCTCCTGAACGATCCGTCGGTACATCTCCCGGGATTCCTCGTGGCTCCGTATCTCGCCTAGCGGGAGGCGCACCGCCGCGGTCATCCCGGCCTGGGCGCAGATGAACGCGGCCTTCTCCCAGAGATCGGTCCGTATGGCGTCGGACAGCTCGGCCTCCATTCCGTCGGCGCGGTCGCACCGCTCCAAGAACCGCTCGGCCCGGTCGCTGTGCGCGCCGTCCAGTTCGCCGAAGGTGAAGCTAGTCGGACCGCCGGTGTGTTCGACGACGCCCGGCTCCGCGATCGTCGAGAAGATGTAGGCGACACCGCCCATGACGTGCTCCCGGCCGATCTCGGCGGCGAGCGTCTCCTCGTTGTCGAGGCCGTTCTGCAGCGAGACGACGGCGGTGTCGTCACCGAGAAGTGGCCCAAGCTCACGGGCCGCCGCCTCGGTGTCGAATGATTTGACCGTGAACAGCACGACGTCGCAGCGGCCGACGTCGGCCGGGTCGTCGGTCGCGGGGAGATCCGCCGAGAAGTCCCCGTCGACGCTTTCGACGCGAAGGCCGTTGCGGCGGAGCGCGTCGAGATGGTCGCCTCGCGCGATGAGGTGGACGTCGGCGCCGGCCCGAGCGAGACGACCGCCGAAGTACGCGCCGACGCCGCCCGCCCCGTACACCGCGACCTTCACCGGCCCTCACTCTCCGTCGGAATCGGACTGGAGTCTGACATCGTTCGGTACGGTTCGGACCGGTCGTGTTAACCCTTGTCTACTCCCGCCGGTCGCGCAGTTTCCAGGTGGTTCGCCGATCGACACGACTTCTTCGTCGCGGCGGGCGTCGCCGGAGAGCCTTCCCGCACGCCGGTCAGTCGGTCCCGCCGTCTGGCGCGAGCCCGAACGCCTCGTCGCGGACGTGGTGTTCGACGAGTAGCAGGTACGTCGCCTGGCTCCACTGGAGGTTCGAGTTCCAGCGGACCCGACCGCCTCCGTCGACGGGCTCCGGGAGGAGCCCGGCCGTCGTCGTCCACTCGTGGACGTCCTCGAACACGTGGTCCGCGACGGCGTCCGAGCCGCTCCCGCCGAGCCGCCTGGCGACGTCGGCGTACGCCTCGCAGAGCGGCCAGCCGCCGTCTTCGACGGTCCCCGTGGGCGTGTAGCGGTCGCCGGGGTACCGCCCGAGACAGGGCGAGTCGCCAGCGACCCACGCCTCGTCGGCGGCGGCGTCGAGGGTCGCTGTGACGGCGTCGCTCTCGGCGTCGGCGACGTTCCACGGCCAGACGGCCATGAACGACGCCGCGTCCGGCCGGGCGTCGGCCGGCGGATCGGCCGGTGTCTCCGGGCTGTCCGCCGTGACGAGGGCGTCGCCGTACGGCGTGGACTTGAAACAGTACTTCTCGAAGTTATCCGCCCACACCGCCGCCCGCTCACGGCACTCCTCGGCGAACGCCTCGTCCCTGTGCGCGTCGGCGAGCTCCCCCATCGAGCGCAGTCCGGCGATCGCCGCGGCGGTGCCCTCGGTGCTGTGGCCCCAGATCTCCTCCCACGGGTCCTGGTGTTTCTCCGGGAAGCCGTAGCCGTTGTCGTACGAGAGGAGGAACTCGGCGGCGCGCCGGGACATGTCGTAGTGCTCGTCGAGGAGGTCGTCGTCGCCCGTCTCCCGCCAAACGAGCCAGTGGGCGTATATCGGCCCACCGATTTGGTCGAGTTGGAGCGCCCGCCAGTGGGCCTCGCCGGTGACGAAGTAGTTCTGCCACCACGTCCCGTGCCGGTCGATGCCGCGGTCGTCGACGACGTCGCCGGTGATCTGGTTCTCGTCGAACCACCGTAGCGCGAGTCGCGCCTCGCGTTCGGCCCCGGCCGCGACCAGCGCCTGCGTGATGATAACCTGATCGCGGGGCCAGATGAACTTGTACGTCATATCGCTCGGCTTGAACGCGCCGGCGATGACGCCACAGCAGCCGTCCTGCGCGCACTTCATCGCCGTCAGCGATCGCTCGTACAGGTCGTTGACATCGGGGTCGTCTGTCGGCCCGTCCGAGACCGTCTCGTGCCAGTCTTCCCACGCCGCCGCGAACGACTCCCGCTCCGACTCGTAACCGCGGTCGAGGAGCCGGAGGGCGTGCTCGACCGCCGCCTCCTCGCCGTACCCGAATCCCACCCCAGTGAGCCACGACGCCGCGTCGGTCTCGCCGACGTACAGCCCGACGCCCACGTCGAGGTTCCCCTCGGCCCGGTCGGTGTCGTCGATGAATCCGTGGTTCCTCTCGTAGATATCCGCCCACGCGCTCCGGTCCGGGCCCTCCGTGACGCCGGTGTGGCCGATCCGGCGCCCGTCGAAATCGCGGTCCCCGTCGCGGTCCTGTGCTATCGCCACCCACCGGTCGCCGTCGGTCGCGACCACTAGCTCCGCGCCGTCGCGCTCAGTGACGAACGCCTCCTGAACCGCGTTGGGGTCCTCGTGGTCGTGGCCGTGGATTCCGAGGTCGGCGACGGTGTAGAAGGTCCGCTCCGCGACCGTCTCGAACGCCACGTCTGTCTCGATCAGCAGGCCGCAAGTGTCCACGCTCGCGACGACGCGCTGCGTGAGGGTCCCGGTCGATCCGTCCTCGTCGAAGCGGTTCTCGAGGGTTATCTCCGGGACCTCGCTCGACGCGTACGAGACGTCGCTCTCAACGGCGTCGTCGCGGGCGTCCAGCGTGTGTTCCTCGTCGGCGTTCCACGCGAGTGTGTGGAGATCGTAGAATAACTCGATGTCTGACCGAAACGCCGACGTCTCCTCGATAATTGCGCCGTGACGGTCGCGCTGAGGATCGTCGTATCTGTTCGCGGTCAAGAGGACGTTCGCACCGTCGTCGCGCGGCGCGCTGAGAATCGCGTCCTTGTCACTCGGTACCGACGGCGCGTTCGACTCGACTGGCATGGTCGGTGAACGATTGGTGCGTTGATAAGACCGAGGCGATAATGTACTTGCGTTACCATTCGGCATGATCATGTTCGACTCTTCGCCGGTGAGCCGATGGTAACCCGTTTACCTCGTGGTTCGGGAAGCGATATGAAGGCGTAGGCCCTCCGATCCGATATGTCATCTGACGCGGCTTCCGGCGGCGGTGCGAAGACAGACGGTATTGTCGACGTGGAGAGCGCGGAGTCGTTCCATGAGGCGGTCGCAGAGAACGATCAAGTCGTCGTCGACTACTTCGCGGACTGGTGCGGTCCGTGTAAACAGCAGACGCCCATCCTCGAGGAGCTGTCCGGCATGATCGACGCGCCGATCCTCGGCGTCGACACCGACGAACACAACGGACTCGCCGCGGAGGCGGGCGTCCGGTCGATCCCCACGGTCGCGGTCTACCGCGACGGCGAGGAGATCGAGCGGTTCGTCGGCGTCACGGGAGCCGACACGATTCGGGCGGCGCTGGAGTGAGGACGGGGAGCGCTGAGACGGTCTGGCGGACATCGGATCGCGGCGGGCGTCGACGCGTCTTCGCATATCAGTTCGGACCCGATGTATTCTCAGCCCTTGACATCCTCTCCGCCCTGAAGGGCGAAGATTCCCACGGCACCGTACCGCTGGGTTGGGGTGTTTACTGTTTGTAGCTGTCTCGGTGACGGCTACTGGCTGTGTCAATCAACCGTTACTCCTATCCCGACTTGGGATTCAGAGGTACTTCTTACTGCACCCTGAAATCCACAACAGAAAGGGTGCTTTCTGTGTGGGTTCGGGCCATCCCGATATTGTCCGATTAGATGGGCGGGTAGACCGCCTCGGCTACCGAGTAGTACGAGAATCACTCACTTGAACCACCCGACCAGAAGTTCCTGGTTACTGTAGAGAATTGTCGGATTCATCCGCGCGCTGAAGCGCGAGGCTTTCTCCTTGATTCTCCGTAACAGGAGCCAGAACGAGAACGGCCGGCCACGAACCCGCATCGTTTTGGCTACTTCCTCCTCGTACAGGAAAGTTAGCAATTCCCGACAGGGTCTCGCGTTCTTGCTGGGGTTTTCTCGACTGGGAGGCGAAGAACTGCGACCGCTCTGTTGAAATACTCAGCAGCCGATTGTTTTTCACCAACAGTCGCTCAGTACAGGGAACACACGTATCAACGTACAGTGCTGCTCCACTAACTTCGTGTCAGTAACCGCCTCTCCGTCTGATGAATTTCTACTCAATTGAGAGACTGCCAGGCGGCAGCGGCTGCATCAATCACCTCTAACGCATCTTGACTTCCAGCTGCTTCCCCCTTCTCGAAATCGTCCTCGGTCTGTCCCATCTGATTGGTTACATGAGCGACGCAAACGACTGGCAACTCTCGAACCTCGGCGAACGTGTACAGCGCCGCTGCCTCCATTTCGACGGCAAGAACTCCTTCTGATCTAGCACGTTCAATCGCAGTCTCCGTTTCCCGAAACGGCGCATCCGTCGTCCACGTCGTTCCCGTGTACACAGGACGTGACACAGTTTTGCACGCTTCTTCGACCGGAGCGCTGAGCTCGTCACCGAGAGTCGCATAACGGCTGGTCGAACGGTAGTGGTGGCTCGTTCCTTCGTCGCGGAGCGCACGCTCAATGAGAACGAAGTACGGTGGATCATCCTTCAGCACAATCTGCCCCGAAGAGGTTACGCTAACGAGAAATCGACAGCCAGCGGCGAACAGTTGCTCCGCAACGAGAACGGCGAACGATGCCCCAACAGCGCATCCCACGATACCGAACACCTTACCGTTCCGTTCGAACCGATAGAGATCAGTGTGGTAGCCGGGCCACGTTTCGACTTTGTCCGCTTCTCCGGTGGCCTTCAGGTGGCGCACGATATCACCGTCCGGATCGAGGAGACAGATATCGGGCACGGAGCGTTCCGGGAGGTCTTTTTGCCGTCGGGCGTTCTCCAGCAGCGCTTCTGGTGTGAAAACGGACGGTTCGTCGAATTCTTTCGCGTCGAAAAGCGGAGAAGAACCTGAACCGGGCGAGTCGGTCATGTCTTTCGTGTTCGCGGGGCCAGACAAGGATATTGTGGTCAGCCGGTTGGGGTCCCGACTATCGCCGAGATGGCGGCAGTCGTCGGATCAGAGCTCTCGAAGACTTCCTCGTCGGAGATACCCAAAAAGAACCCCTGCTCGCCATCGACGTGTTCCAATATCGTTTGGGTCAGCGTCTCAGAACCTCGGTGGATCATCCGCCGTAAATAGGACCCCTCTCGCTGCAGGTTCGATTGCACGTACTCGGAGCGCGTGTTCAACACCAGTGCAACTAGGGCTCCTTCGGAAGCGAGGACGCGGGTCGCCTCGGCAAGCGCTGAATCGACCTCGGGAATGAATTCGAGCGTTGAAACGAAGACGACAGTACCGACCGACGCCGTTGCAATGGGAAGTGCGGTCGCATCACCGAGAACAATCGGTGCAGCAACTCGGTCCCGGGCTGCTTGAACCATATCCTCCGAGCGATCTAAACCGATTATTTCGTAGTTTAAAAGGCGCTCTTCGAGTGACCCGATGCCGCATCCAACGTTCAGAATTCGGTCATCTTCGGTGACGTGCTGTCTGATATAGGCGGCCTCTCGATCCATGACCGCAGTCCCAAACTCGGTCTCACAGAATCGAACGAAACTCCGGACGTCGCTCATCTCATTGGGCGATTGCTATTGAATAAATAACTTATTGCCTGGCGAACTGATGACAGATTAGTCGGCGGTTCGTTCGGTTCGTCGGGTCTTCTCTACTTGTAGCGGGTCGTCGGTGGATGTCGCGGTAACCAGTCGTAGGAACTGTCCCGCGTTCGTGAGGAGTTTGTTCTCCGCTTTCCGGAGGTGTTCTTCGTACGTCGAACGAGCGACGGCCGTCTGATCGGCCAGATCTCGAAGCGAGGTCCCCCGCGGTTGCTCGTAGTACCCACTTTCCAGTGCTAACTGGAGTGCCGCAAGCTGTCGGGCAGTGAGGTCCTCGAACAGTTCACTCGCCGGAGCCAGCATGCTGTGGGGGATCTGCGTCTCCGAAATCGAGGTCTTCGAGAGCAGTTCGATCTCTCTGTCGGATCTCAGATCACCGAGTAACTCCTGGACGTCTTCACCGTCGAATGCTACTACGGTGTAGTGTTCCCAGCCTTGGCGGTAGATCGTCGGCGACTGATACAGACAGTTGTGTTTCTCGAAGCGGTCGATGATGGACCGTTCGAGTGAACAGAGACACGACTGTGTGACAACGTGATACCCGTCGTCATCTTTCGATTCGTGTAGAACGGTTCCGAGGTGGTCGATATCGTCACGCAGCCCGTCGGTCGGGGTCGTCTCTGACGTGATCTCCAGCACTTGGCAGTCGCTCAGCGGCCACTCACGGATGGTCAAGTCCGGATGTCGTTCCGAGATCTCCCGGTACGGACACTCGTGTTTAACGCGAATCGAGGCCTCGTACAAGCTCATACTACGTATTTTGAACGGGTCAGAATTAACAGTGCCGGTCATGTCCGGCAGTACTCATATGCGAATATAATCCTATCTACAAACACCGATGCAAGATATCTCGCCGGAAAAACTCAGCGAGCAGTTGCGACATGGCGACGGCAAGCCACTCGTCCTCGATATTCGCCATCGAGAAGACTTCGAGGAGTGGCATATTCCGGGTAGTGTCAACGTCGATGTCTACGACGAATTAACCGACAACCCTGAACAAGCCAAAGAACACCTATCGGACCTCCCCCGTGAAGAGGAGATTGTTACCGTCTGTGCCGCAGGTGTCGTCTCGGAGACCGCGACGCAAGTGCTCCGAGAACTGGACTACGACGCGGTGACGCTCACGGACGGACTGAACGGTTGGAGCCGCGTACACCGGCAGGCGACGGTTCCGGTCGATCTCGATGGCACGCTCATTCAGGTTGCACGCCCGGGGAAAGGCTGCCTCTCACACGTCCTCATCTCTAACGGCGAAGCCGTAGTGTTCGACCCGTCACACTATCTCGACGAATACGACGTGATTCTGGACGAGTACGACGCCGACCTCATCGGTGTCTTCGACACCCACGCACACGCGGACCACGTCTCGGGTGCCGCGGAACTCGCAGATCGTCACGGCGTCCCGTACTATCTCCACCCGAAGGATGCGCTTGCCATCGATGCGACGCCGGTTGAAGATGGACAAACTGTCACGGCCGGCAGTCTCGATATCGCGGTCATTCACACACCGGGACACAGCGAAGGGAGCGTCTCGTTCGATATCGACGGTGCGGTGTTGATCACGGGCGATACGCTCTTCCACGAGAGCGTCGGGCGTGTCGAACTCGGCGTCGAAGCCGGTATCGAAGACGCCGACGTCGAACAGAACGCTGCGACGCTTTACGAGAGCCTTCAGCGGCTGCTGAACAGGCCAGACGATGCGGTTGTGCTGCCTGCACACGATCCCGGCTCGCCTGAACCGCCGGTGACTGCGACCCTCGCTGAGGTCAAAGAACGGAACACGGACCTCGGCCGCGACCGCGACGAGTTCGTCGAAGAACTCGCGTCGGATATCCCGGACCATCCCCCGAATTTCGAGCGTGTCAAGCGAACGAACGTCGGTCGAGAGTCGGTTCCTACCGACGAGTTAGCTGAACTGGAGCTGGGTCCCAACAACTGTGCTGCCGAATAAACATGAGTACGGGTACTGAAATCAAACAGGGAATCCGCGAGCACCTCGGGCAGTTCTCGCTACACGTCCTGCTCGTGTTCGCCACCGGATTGACCATCGGGTCCGAACGGACCGTCGTCCCCGTTCTGGGAGAGGACGTCCTCGGCGTCACGTCGTTCCTCGTTATCGGTTCGTTCGTCGTCTCGTTCGGGATTGTGAAGTCGATCCTCAATCTCTACGCCGGCAAATGGGGCGAGGAGTACGGCCGGAAGCCAGTTCTCGTCGCCGGATGGGCGACGGCACTCCCCCTACCGGTCATCCTCATCTTCGCTCCGAGTTGGGGGTGGATCACGGTCGGCAACATCCTGCTGGGTATCAACCAAGCGTTGACGTGGAGTATGGCGATCAACGCGAAGATCGATCTCGCAGGATCCGACCAGCGCGGTCTCGCAGTCGGCATCGATGAATCGTTCGGATACACCGGCGTCGCTGTCGGTGCGTGGCTCACTGGCGTCATCGCCGGGCAGTGGAGCCTTCGGCCCGAACCGTTCTACTTCCTCGCAATAGTCGTCGTGCTGGCGTTCCTCATCTCGATCTTCCTGATCAAAGAGACCGTCCAGTACGCCCAGGCCGAAGGTGACGACGACCACCGCGACGCGAACTTGCCGTTCAACGAGGTGGTAAAGCGAGCGACCTACGGCGACAGAACGTTGTTCGCTGCGGCTCAGGCTGGCCATATCGAGAACTTCGTGGACACGCTGTTCTGGATCGCCGTCCCGCTGTATCTGGTGAGCCAAGGCCTCGGTATTGCGGCTGTCGGTGTCGTCGACGGCGTCCACAGCGCGATGTACTTCCTCCAGATTGCGACCGGTGGGCTCGCTGACCGTATCGGCCGCCGACCGCCCGTGATCTGGGGGATGTTCCTCGCAGGGGCCGGCGTCCTCGGAATGGTGCTCGTCGAGGGGTATTTCGCGTGGGCCGTCTTGGCCGCTGTCTCCGGTTTGGGTATGGCATTACTGTATCCGAACCTGATGACTGTGCCGAGCGACGCCGCTCACCCGACGTGGCGGTCAGCGGGTATGGGTGTCTATCGAATGTGGCGTGACTCCGGCTACGCAGTCGGTGCAATCCTGATCGGACTTTCGATGGAGCTCGTCAGCGCCGAAGCCGCATTCTACATGACTGCACTTCTCATGTTCATCTCCGGCGCCATCGTGTACGTCTGGATGGAAGAGACGCACCCAGACTTTGGGACACACGAGCCGCCCGCACCTGCGACGGAGCGACCAACTGACACAGTCACTCAAGACTAGTTCAATATATCCGGCTCTGTTGAAATCCTCAGCAAGTGATATATTCTGACCCAGTCGCGGTCAGTACAGAGGATTCATCTCTCAATCACTGGTTGTAGAGCAGAATGTCTCGTCAGGAGTTTCGTGAGCAGAGAAGTGAAAAGTAGAAGGCCGTATTCCGACATATGCCACCGTGCAGTCCCCGTGACTCTGATCGTCTGCGTAAACAAATGAATCTGTCATCCCATCGTCAAGACCTACTGTGACGGTGTATTGATCTACACGAGCGCTCCACGCGTCGTCTATAGTGATACCAGATTCAGAGCTATCAGATGGTTCTAGCGAATATTCACTATCGACGACCGTTGTGTCTCCCTGTTGTATCCGAAGTTGAACCACAATGTCGCCTGCTCGCTGGTTGGCTAATACAACACCACCTAAATGAAGTCCCTGCTCGAAACCGGCCTCTAGGCATCCTGACGTTCCGAGGAGTCCCCCACCTGCTGCAATACAGAATCTCCGCCGGTGCATACGCAAGTTACGGAATTGGATTAGAACAGCACTGAACGAAAGTGTGACGATTACAGAACCATCACGGAACTTGCATCACTGAACGACGATCAATACGCAGTTCTCATTGACCGGCTGTTTCAGGCAATAATATGTTTGAAGAAGAGGATTTCAACAGAGGCATATATCCCCACTCGTTAACCAACAGCTGTTTCAGACGGTAATGTGTCCGGAAAATAGGTATTCAATAGAACCACTGCGATGGCTTGCCGACGTCACCTTCATGTGGAGCAGGCCTTTCGCATCGGTCTCAAGATTTCGACTGGGTCACCGCTCTGTGGACGGCGAGTAACGCGCTCCGAGACTGGAATCGTCCCGTCTGTGCGATGTATCCACACAGCTCTTATAGTTACTTAAGGTAACCGTACGTCATCAGCGGTATGGACGAGAGCACAGACCACACGAACAGAGACGACGGAACCGACGACTGTACGACGACGGCGTCGTTCGATGACCACGGCATCGACGACGGGTCGGAACTGATCCGGCGCACCTACTACCGGCTGGTCGCCGACGGCTGGGACAGCTTCGAGCCGACCGAGCGCTTCCTCGACCGCCTCGCGGACGCGTTCACGCGATCGTATCTCACCGCGACCGACGCCTACGAACTCCCGCCGCACGTCGCGGCCGCGGTCGACGACGCCCGCGCTTGGGCCGGGGTGGAGTTCGCGGACGAACCCGACGCCGACCTGCGCGGGACGGTCCTCCCGGCGTTCTACCGGCACGCCGCCGGCTTCCACTGCGCGTACCGAGACTGAATCGGACGCGAACCGCCGGTGTCTAGGAGGCGTCCCGCGGTTGTGCGACCCGATAACAACACACGTTTTTCTTTGCGCCGGCCGACGGCACGATCATGTCTGATACGTTACCGATGGAGTCGTACGACGTGGTCGTCGTCGGCGGGGGGCCCGCCGGGCAGACCGCGGCGCTGTACAGCACTCGATTAGGCCACCGGACCGCCTTGGTCGACCGCGGCGGCGGCCGCGCGGCGATGATGCAGGAGGTCCACAATCTGATCGGCACGCGAGAGGAGACGAGCGGGAACGAGCTGCTCGGGGTCGGGAAAGAACAGCTGGAGGAGTACGGCTGCGCCCTCCACCGCGACGTGATCGCCTCGTTTGACATCCTCCCCGCGCTAAAGCGCGAGGATTCCTCCGTTGGGGGTTCGGCTACCGACTCACGGAGGCAACTTGCGGGTTCGTGCGCGCTTCTTTGGGACTTTCGTGAGGGTGTGGTTTCCCCGACCAGTCGTGGTCGTCCCACTCGAATCGCACGGGCCGTGCCATCGGCCTGATTTCGCAATCGCTGTGTTCTCGAAGGAACGTCTCTGACGCCGTGAGGTCGGCGTGACCTTCGAAGCCACACGGACACGTCAGCGTATCCTCGTTGCGAACCGTCTCCTCGTGGTCACCACACTCGGGACATGTCTGACTCGTCCACGCTTCCGACTCAACTTCGAGAGAGATGCCGTACTCTTCACAGACGCACGCGAGACGGTGGATGAACTTCTTGAACGCCCAGAAATTGTGCGTCTTCTCGTTCACCCTGACCGACCAGTGTGTTTCCAGCACGTCGGTCAAGTCGCCTACGTACACCGTCGCCACGCCCTCGTCGTACAGCCGTTCAACGAGATCGCACACCAGCGCGTTCTGTGCGTGGTCACGGCGTTTCGTCCGCTGTCGGTACAGCCGTCGAATCCGCTTGGAACTGTGGCGTCCCTCTCGGAGTTTCGACTGTAAGCGGGCGATCTCGTCGGTCGTCTCGCGGAACCGTCCGAACAACTCGCGTCCGTCGTAGAGGTACTGGCTCCTAGTGGTCGTGGAGCAGGCGACGAGATTGTTCGCGCCAACGTCGAGGGCGGCTTTTTCCGAAGCCAGTGGTGAATCCAGTCGAGAATCAGGGACGGTGACTGGTTGGAAAGCCCTGAACGTGTCGCTCAGCTCGTCGTACTCAAGTTCCAGACGACCCTGTTTGCCGTCCCACTTCGGGTTGCCTCGGACTTCGAGGCGAAGTCGTTCGTGGTAGCCGAGTCCGTATTTGTCTTTCAGTTCTTGCCCAACAGGAATTTCGAGACGGCTACGCTTCCCCCACTCAATCGTGTACTGGTTACACCGAATGTAGGTGCGGAGTTCGCGTCCGTCCTCCTCGTTGCCCCAGTACGACGGTGGGTTGGCGTACTCGCCGTTCTCTTTGAGGGCAAAGAACGATCGCCACGCTTCGCTGTTCTTGCGCGTGACCTGTTGAACGGTCGCGCTTCCGACGACACCGTTGTACTGTCCACGGTACTCGGAAGTGTCCCACACGTCGCCGTCATCGAAGTAGTTCTGACGGCGTTCATAGGTGAGTTCGTTCCACAGAGAGGCGGAAGCGTCGAGTAGCCGTAGGAGGCACTCTCTGTCGTTCTCAGTCTGGGGGACGACCTCGAAGGTGTTGACGCGCTTCATGAGTCCTCACCCCCTTGTTCAGTGATGTACTGTTCGACAGCGCCCTTCGAGGCGCTCCCCGCTGTTCCGACGTAGTACGAACGAGTCCACTTCACGCGGTCGTCGTAGCGTTGGTTGTACTTCCGCGCCGAGATGCCCTTGATCCAGTTGACGATGAGTGACGGGGCGTTCTTGGGTGGACTCCCGATGAACAGGTGTACGTGGTCGGACATGACCTCGGACTCGGCCAGTTCGAGGCCCTTGTCCTCACAGATTTCCGCGAAGATGGTTTCGAGACGTTCCTTCGTCTTCCCCGTCAGGTGCGAACGCCGATATTTCGGCACGAACACTATGTGGTAGTAGAGTTCATATTTCGCGTGACGGGTACTCTTCACCATCTATGTATACTATCACGGTCGGGCGGCTTAAAGACTGCGTTGGAACCCCGTCTATGCCACCGCCAGCGGTTGAATACTGTTGGTCGGCTTCATCCCCGCCCTGAAGGGCGAGGCTTTCGCCTCGAATCTTCCGTAACTATCTCACCGACGAACCGGGATTCAGGTGTGTGAACGCGTCACGGACGCGTAACCCGGTCACGCGCCCCTCAGACAACGCTTATGTCAGGTGTCGCTTCGGGAGTGACATGGCGACAGAGACCGAGGCGGCCGCGTTGCAGCCGCTCACGACCGCGGAGATGGAATCGACGATGGCCGGGATCAAGCGCATGCTCAAGATCGGCGCGGCGTTCGCCGTCGTGGGTTACCTCCTTGTCGGGTTCGCGCTCTTCCTCGAGATCACTGCGTTCCACCCGCTGTTGGAGGAGTACTTCGCGACCCACACGGGGTGGAGCCTCGCCGGTGGCGGCGCCGACAGAGCGGGAGAAACCGCGCTCAACTCGCAGCTCGCGGCGATCCACTCGTTCCCGTCCGTGCTGCTCTGGCTGAAGCTGGGCGGCGTCGCGCACGTCCTCGTCGGGATCTTCGTCGCCCTCGCGGCGATCGTCCGGACGCTGGCGCTGATGCCGCACCGCCTGGCGTACGAGATGGCGAACGAATAGGATCGTACCGCGTGTCGGGCGTCACGTCCTCGATAGCGGCACGGAAAACGCCTCTCCGAACGGATTCGTGTACCCGATCCCGAGGCGATCGTACGCGGTCGAGGGAATCGAGAGATCGACGAGCAGGAGGTCGCCGTCGACCGCGGCGACCCCCGTCTTCGGCAGAGCGAGCGTGGCCGTGAGATCCGGTTCGACCGCGACGCCCGGCCGCTCTCCCGTCGTCGCGTTCGTGCCGGAGGGGACGTCGAGCGACACGGTCGCTTCCGACGCGCTGCCAACGGCCTCGATCAGTTCTGCCGTGGCGCCGCGGGGTTGGCCCGTCAGTCCGTAGCCGATCAGCGCGTCGATGACGACACCCTCGAGCGCCGCGTCGATGTCGGGGTCGGGGTCGGAGTCGCCGTCGGCTGCTTCGACCGGCACGTCCATCGCTTCCAGTATCGAGAGCTGTTCCGCGGTGACGCCGTCGACTTCGGCCCGGGCTCGGTCGAGAACGACTCGGACGGAGAGGTTCCGATTCGCAAGATGCCGAGCACACGCCAGCCCGCCGCCGCCGTTCCCGCCGTTGCCGGCGAGCACCGTGACGGGGAGTTCGCTCCGGTTGCTCGATCGGACCTCAAGGACGGCCTCAGCGAGCCCTCGACCGGCGTGTTCCATCATCCGGGGTAGATCGAGACCGATCTCTTCGACTGCAACGCGGTCGACCGCCCGCATCTCTGCGGCTGTGACCGCCGTCACGGGGTGACCGTCCGGATCGACGAACGTAGACGTGTCCACGCGTAGCCGTTCGAAACGGGTATAAAAAACGGTGGTCGTCCGCGAGGCCCACCCGGGAGTGTGTGTCCTGAACGCCGACTCGTCACGCGATGACGTGTCACCCGCGATCCGGGGCCTCCAGCGGCCGTGTATTGCGCCGGAGAGGGATTCCGGGAGGCCGACCCGGCCACGGTCTCAGACCCCGAATGTGGTCACGAGGACGATCCCACCGACGATCCCGAAGACGATCCCGAGCCCGCGCTCCATGAGCCCGCTCGGGACGTACTTCCCGGCGCGGGCACCTATCGTCCCGCCGACAAGCACCCCTGGGATCGACCAGACCACCACGTACCAGACGGGCGTCGCGGCCAGCGCGTGGACGGCGGCCCCGGCGACCGCGGCGATCGCGAGCACGAACACCGACGTGGCGACGGCGACCCGCGGCGGCATCCGACACCGGGCCACGAGCTGGGTCGTCACGATCTCGGGGAGGCCGGCACTGATCAATCCCGTGATCGCTCCGCCGAGCGCCGCGAGCGCGACGCCCGGCGGGCGCCAGCAGGTCGGGTAGACGAACCGCTCGCCGCCGCTGGCGGTGACGACGGTGGTACCGCACTCCGCGTTCTTCTTTTCGAGGAACTCGCCCTCGCGCTCGCCGGGTTCGGTCTCTTCCGGGGAGTCGGAGTACAACAGGAACCCGCCGAGCACGAACAGCCCGACGCCGAACCCGCCGCGCAACAGCGTGTCGGGGACGTAATGTGCCGCGAACGAGCCGATCACGATCGCCGGCAGCGCGCCGACCAACAGCCACTTCGCGGTCGCGTAGTCGACGACGCCCTGCTTGACGTACGACCGGAGACCGTTCCCCATCCCGAACACTTCAGTCATCAGGCCCGCGCCGACCGCCTGCGCGGGACCGAGCCCGACGGCCAACAGGAAGAACGGGCTGAAAAAGAGCGCGCCCGAGACACCGGCCGCGATGGCGACCATCGAGAACAGCACCGACGCGGGGAACACCCACCAGTGATCGAGGACTCGATCGACCGACACTACTGAGAGCAGCGGCAGCGGGTCGATCCCGGTCATCAGTGCGAGTGCGTCCGCCATCGATCACGCTGAGTGGTGCGCGCCGTGGCCGACCCACAGCAACAGCAGGTGCGTCGCGATCGCGAGCGGGAGCCAGCCGACCGGCAGTGCCGCCGCGACGGGATCGACCGCTGCGAAGACGTAGACCGCCGGGAACGCGATCGCCGTCCAGAACGCGGCGCGTCGAACGGCCGCTTCTATCCCGCGACCGACCGCCGAGCCGGCCGCCGCGGTACACCTGCACACCGGGCGGTCGTCGCGCAGACATCCCGGGCGACGACCGTCCGCGTTCGTGTTCGTGCGCACGCCTTACACCGGGAGCAGCGCGAGTCCCGCTCCCAACACGACCCCGTAGACGACGTGGAAGAAGCCGAACGAAGCCATCGTCTTCGGGTCGGGTTCCATCGCGAGGACGATCCGCATCCAGAACATCATCCCGCCGACCATCAGGACGAGTCCGAAAGCGAGCCCCCAGAGTACGCTCCCGACGAGGACTCCCGCGCCGACATCCAGCACGAGGGCGGTCGCGCCGACCGCGAAGGCGGCCCCCGCGCCGACCCCGTACAGCATGTGGAGCAGCATGCCCTGTTTCATGTACGACTCGGGCCCCTCGTCGCCGACGTACTTCGCCCAGAGGGCGGCGGTCGGCGGCGGCGAGCTGTCTCCCATCGTCATCATGAACATCGTCATGACGACGGTCGCGATCAGTCCAGCGATCAGTCCGGTGAATACGCTTACCATGATGTGTGACACGCGCCGGCGAACCGACGCAGGTTACCTCTAGTAACCTAGATACGAGACTACCCAATAAAAGCGCGCGAACGGATCGGTAACCGGGTTACCGGCCGGTAATCGTCGTCGTCGGTAGTGCTCACAGGTACGACTTCCCGTCCGGCAGTTCGCACTCGTCGCCGTGACACTGCGCGGCGTGTTCGACGGCCGTGAGGTCCGGCTCGTCGTCCGTCTCCCCACTTCGCCACGCGTACTGGACGGTGCGGTCGGGATCGACCACGCAGACCGCCGAGCGCGCGACCCCGCGGTGGTCGTCCATCTCGTCGGCGCGCACGTCGTACGCCTCGGCGACACGGCCGTCGCTGTCCGAGATCAGCGGGAAATCGATCCGGTGTTTCTCCGCGAACGCGCGGTGGCTGTAGACGCTGTCGGTCGAGATACCGAGGACGACGGTGTTCTCCAGCAGCGACAGCGCCTCACTGTCCCGCAGCGTACACATCTGTGTCGTACAGACCGGATGGAAGTCGAACGGATAAAACACCAATACGACCGCCCACCCGTTATCGGTGTATTCGGCCAGGCTATGGGTGTCGATCCGTCCGCCGCCCGCACCCGGAAGTTCGAACGTCGGCGCCGTCTGTCCGGTTCGGAGCATACGTGTCAGTCGGCGTCGGGACGGCATGAGCCCCGGCCGATAGTGTGGTGTGATCGCACACGCTGTGGTCCGGGTCAGGTTATCCGATCAAGTCGATGGGCTCGAGCCGCCCGCCAGACAGTGCTTCCGCCCCGCACACGTAGCAGCCGTCTACGACCATTCGCCGCTTCGCAGCGGTATGACGCTCGCGCTCTCGATCGAACTGACGGCGACGATCGCCGTCGTCGTCGCGGTCGCAGGCGCCGCCAATGGCGTCGCGGGATTCGACTTCGCCGCCGCCGGGAGCGACCGCTCGACCGTCGGCGGCCCCTCGGCAGCCGAACCGCTCGATCCGTCAGAGCCGTCGTCAATCGACCCAGATTCGGCGCCGGCGTCGGAGGATCCGAGACACCCCGAGACCGACGATATCCCGACCCCGAGGGCGCCGAGCAGGGTTTGTCTGTGAATAAGTGTCATACAATAAATCAGAGTCAACGGATGTAAACAGCGTTCAGATCGTGCGTCGAGAGCGCACGGACGGTTCGTCCGAACCGAGAAAGCGCTCGACCGTCGAGTGGCGATCAGCCCGTCACCGACCGATGGCTGCCAACACTCGGTCCCGGATCGTCTGCCGGTCTGGAAGCGGCGGAAGCGTCGTCGAGAGCGCACCGACGAGTCCGCCCCAGAGGAGGTGACCGACGAACGAGGCCTGGCCGAGATTCGGGAGCGGCGTCGCGACTCCCACGGCGTTCAACCAGAGGCTCATGACCACTCCCGCCAAGACGAACCACAGGAAGAGCCCGTACGCGGCCCCCGCGGCGACGCTGGCCCCGACGGACTCACCGAGCAGCCTGCCGGGTATCTCGGAGCGGACAACGGTGAACACGGTCGCGAACACGGCGCTGTGGAACAGGTGCGCGACCCACCCCACAGACGAGACGGACGCTCCGTACAGCGCGCCGATCACCGGCAGCGTTCCGGTCGTCGTCTGAAAGAACGCGCCCATCGCGACGCCGGCCGCCAGCCCGATGCCGAGCGTCCGCCACAGCGTCCCGCTCGCGAGTCCCGGCGTGTCGTCGCCCGTGCCGGTTCGGCCGGTCCGCGGGAGCCGCACCCGGAGGGTAGCCGCCTCGCCGGTGTCGTCGACGCCGATATCCCCGCCGTATCTCGCGACGAGGAGCCGGACGACCGGGACGCCGTAGTCCACGTCGTTCCGCTCCTGTTCGGGGATTCCCTCGACGAGCACGTCGCGCTCGCGGGCGCTGAGCCACGCTCCGGGGGCCGTGACGGACAACTCGACGTACCGATCCCCGACGTCGACCGCGAGGGGATCGGCGCCGGTGTCCGACCAGTCAGGGAGTGCGACGAGTTCGTCGAGCAGCCGGTCAACGTATCGGTCCGCTCTGATCGTCACCGACGGGACCGACACCGCCGACTCGTCGCGACCCGTGCGCTCAGCGTGTCTCCGGATCGCCTCGTCGAGCCGGACCGGCCCCAGCGCGCTACCGCCGTCGACCGTGCCGACGGTGAGAAAGCGCGTCTCGTCTACTGCCCGTTCGATCCGCGCGATCGCGTCGGTGATCGCCGTCTTGCTCCGGTCGGCGGTCTCTTCGCGCTCCTCGAACAGAATCTCCGAGTGGCCCCGGAGGATCGTGACGGAGTTCCGGACCTCGTGTCTGAGGATCCGATTGAGGAGCCGCGCCTGTTCGATTTGCCGGTCTACGGTGGCCTGCCGTCGGTCCGCCTCCGCGCCGCGGATCGCGACGAGCAATCCCGCGCCGCCGCCGACGATCCCGACGGCGGCAGCTGTCGCAGTGGCGTCCCCCGGTGACGCCGCGGTCAGCAACGGTCCGAGCACGAGTCCGACCGCGGCGGCGCCGCCGAGGAACCAGCCGAGGACGGTCCGGGTGTACGTCCGGTCCCGGGCGCTGACCGCGAGGTTGATCCCGTACAGGACGACGCCGAATCCGACCGCTAACACCAGTACCGCGCTCACTTCCGTCGCGAATCTCCTCTCCGTCACCAACAGGTCGGCGACCGTCCCCCGCGTCAGCGCGAACGCGACGACCGCTATCGCGACGCCCTCGGATTTAAACGCGAGACTGTCGCTCGGAGACGGTCGGTCCATACTTCGATTATTGACCGCCTGTAAAGAAGTGTACCGGTTGTGTGGCTCGACCGCGCTACCTCGTGAGGAGTCGCATCGATCAGCCGTCTGTCGACCACAGACGATTCATACGTGGAAAGACGCCGCGTAGCCGGGTTCCCCTACGACGCCGGTCCTACTCTGCCGCCGCCAACCGCTCGACGACGTCGTCGGTCTCGGCGGTCTCGTGGGCGATGAACCCGTCGTTCGTGAGCGCCGCCTGAAGCGCCTGTTCGCCGGCGGCCGCCGTGGCGTCGGTCACGGTCGGCACCTCGAAGCCGTTCTCGACGACGTCCCGCAGGTGCGACTCTACGCAGAGATTCGCACTCATCCCCACGAGCACGATCGTGTCGATACCGCGCTGACGGAGCTGGATCTGCGCGTCGTTGCTCCAGAACCCGGAGAGCTGCTCGTGCGGCGAGAGAACGGTCGTGTTGTCGTCCGGTTCGAGCTCGGGAACGAAGTCGGCGCCGTCGCCCGCGGTGTCGAACATCCGCGTGTCGAACATGATCTGGTCGATCGTGTTCAGGTGTTCCCAGCTCTCGTACTCGGCGTCCTCGTACTCGTGCGGCGAGTAGAAGACGGGCATGTCGCCTTCGCGAGCGGCGTCGCAGAGTCGGCGGAGCTTGTCGACGACGGCGTTCTCCTCGACGGTCTCGCCGACCTTGTCCCACACCACGCTCTCGGGCTTCAGGAAGTCGATCTGCGGGTCGGTGATCAGGACGGCCGTGCTGTCGGCGTCCATTTCGAGTTCGCTCTTAGTTACCTACGGTAACCTAGTATGAATGGGTAATTGAAAAGTTCGCGCGAACGGACGGGTAACCGGGTTACTGGTCGGCGTGACAGGTATCATTTTCTCACCTACTTACTAAACGTACCTTTATTTTCGTGGCGATCGTGGATCCGGTATGAGTACCGATATCGAGCCGTTAGAGGTGTGGTGTGCGGGCAGCGACTGGTGTCCGATCACGACGACTGCGACGCTGATCGGTAAGAAGTGGCATCCGGTCGTTATTCACCGACTCTTGGAGAACGGGCCGCTGGGATTCAATGCACTCAAAGAGGAGGTCGACGGGATCTCAGGGAAGGTCCAGTCGGACGTCCTCGAAGACCTCGAAGAACACGGGTTCATCGACCGGACCGTCATCAGCGAGAAGCCGTTCCGCGTGGAGTACTCGCTGACCGACCGCGGGCGGTCGCTCGAACCCGTGATCATCGCCATGCGTGACTGGGGGCGAGAACACCTCACCGCTCCGGAGGACCAGTGAACGACTCGAGCGAGTCGGCGATGAACGTGATTTCAGTCCTCCCGAAGGACGCGATCCCGAGCATCGACGACCCGACCTTCGGTGACGACTACTTCGGCGACCCCGACGACGAGGTACTGATTGTAGAGCCCGGCGACGAGGCATCCCCAGCGCGCGCCTACCCGATCCGGATCCTCAACTACCACGAGGTCGTCAACGACGTAGTCCCGACTGCCGACGGCGGCGAGGACCCGATCGCGATCACGTGGTGTCCGATCTGCGGCAGCGCGGTCGTGTACGAGGTAACCGTCGGCGGCCGGGGGCTCACCTTCGGCGTCTCGGGGAAGTTGGCCGACGACGACCTCGTGCTGTACGACCGCGAGACCGACTCGGAGTGGAAGCAGTCTACCGGTGAGTGTATCGCGGGCGAACTCGCCGGCGAACTGCTCCGCGTTCGACCCGGGCCGATGACCACCTACGCGGCCTTCCGCGAGGCGTATCCGGACGGGACCGTGCTCCAACCGGAGTCCGAGGGGTCGGCCGCGGCGAGCGGCTACGCCCCCTCCGGATACGAGGCGTACGAAGAGCGCGAGGCGTTCGGCCTCCGCGGGATGCGGGGCGAGGGCCCGGAGCGCGAGTGGAACCGGGACGACCTCGATCCGAAAACGATCGTCCTCGGCGTGACGCCGGCCGACGGCGGCGCTTTAGGCTTCCCGCTGCCCGTCGTCGAGGCGGCCGGCGGCGTCGTGGCGGCAACGGTGGGTGAAACTGATGTTGTTGTCCTTGCGACCGACGACGGCCTCCACGCCTTCGAGCAGCCGGCATTCGAACTTCGAATTGAGGACGACTCGGTCAGAGGTGATGGCGCGACGTGGACACTCACAACGGGCGAAAGCAGTGACGGCCGCAGGCTCCGGCGTGTCGAAAGCCGCCGTCTCTACGCGTTTGCGTGGCAGGACGGCCACGGGCCTCGTTCGTTCCACTTTTTGTGAACGTATCACGGTGCGTTGTAATCGTCGGACTGTCGCAGACGTCACATTCATACGCCATATTTAATATCATTTAAATCTCAGTTTCTGCTGGAGGAATCAGAGGCACATGCTCTCCTCCTCTCCGTTATGATCAATAATCCGTCCTCGCTTGGTCATTGTGCTACCTGTAATCGTGTGATCTCACAGGCATGGAAACGTATTGAATACGAACGAGCAGACGGGAATATCGGTGTTTTTGCTGAGTGTCCAGCATGCGCTGAGGTTGTGAACTACCCTCCCCTACTCGCTCACGGCTGACGCCGTTCGTTCCTTGAGGGTAGGGCTTCCTGTTTCCACGACGCGCTCTGCAGATACAGACGTATCCACAGGGAGCGCAGCCTCCACAGGCGTTGATTCCGGCGGAAGGTCTTCTCCCGTGCCACGAGATCTCACCGGAGGAACTGGGAGAGAACGCGCTGCTCGACTCGCGCTACGTATTCAGCACGCCTCAAAGAACATTTCACTGATTGAGAATTTCAACACAGCAGTTGAATCCGGACTCGAATATTAGCGGCACAGTCTGTTCCTCGATTCGCGCACGGTCTCATTGGCGGTATAGCGAAACTAACGAACCGATTGCCATTACTACCCCGACAACGATCAGCGCACCGCCCGCCTGCGTTGAATTGTTGATCATTGACCAGCCGACTGCCGCCGTCGCGGTCCCAGCTAGAAAGAGTAAGAACTTCCAGACAGCGTTTGGAATGAACTCTAGTAGTATGTCAACAGCAAACTCTAGAATTTCATCTATCATGACGTTTGGATGTCGACTTTCTCCCACGACGAAAGTCGTGGGCTTCCGCCTCGTACTTCTTTGACATCCTCTCCGCCCTGAAGGGCGAAGATTCCCACGGCCCCGCACCACTGGTTTGGGGTGTTTACGGTTTGTAGCTGTCCCGGTGACGGCTACTGGCTGTGCCAATCAGCCGTTACTCCTATCCCGGCATGGGATTCAGAGGTACTTCTTACTGTACCCGAACACTCCAACAGAAAGGGTGCTTTCTGTGTGTGGTCGGGAATCCCGATATTGTCCGATTAAGTGGGCGGATAGACCGCCTCGGATAACTATTGGTACGACAATCACTCAGTTAAAACACCCGACCAGAAGTTTGTGGTTGCTGTAGAGAATTGTCGGATTCATCCCCGCGCTGAAGCGCGAGGCTTTCTCCTTGATTCTCCGGAATTCCAGTGGATTGTCGACTGCGTCGGTGCGTATACGCACTGTGGCACTCACGGTAAGAATCCGAGGACGGTTAGTTGCCAGACGAATAGAATCGCTAGCCCCGCGAGCACTGTTTGGTGGATTCTCGCAGCTAGCGACCAGTGTGAGTGCCGCCAGCCTGAGACCGCTCCGGCGACAGTCCCGAGTGCGAACACCGCAACGACGTACGGGAGTGCGAGCACTGCTTGCAGCCAAGCCGGTACGATGAGGAGTGCGAACTGATCGAGGTTCATGAGTGTGAACACGAAGCTCCCGGCGAACACAGAGCCACTGCTGACACAGAACCCGACGGCTGAGGCCCGGCCAAGCCAACGCGGGGTTCCGCACCCGCTGTCCCGAGGCGATGCCCCCTGCGTCCTTCCTTTGTTGCCCTCGCCGGAGTTGGACGGCGACTGTGGAGTTTCACTGCGATCCCTGCCTGTATTGCGGTCTGGTTAGCCGTCCCTCGTCATCGGGTGTGGGATCCGCCCGTCTATACCAGATCGGAAGCGACTGAGACGCCGCCAGCCGCTGATTCCCGCCCACCCGACGAGAGAAAGAGCGGATCCCCCGGCTGCGGCTCCGACAGCTCCGAGCGTGACCTTGCGCTGGTCAGGCATCGTGACCGGGAGGAAGGTAGTCGACGGTTGACTGTTAAGGTGCAGTTGCGTGACACGCCCGTCCGCAACATCGACCGCTAGGACATCGTCCCCATTACGTTCGCGATAGACGTACGGCTCGGTTTCGACCCACTCGACGGCGTCGCCTCCCATGGTCTGTGTGACGAGACCACCATCATCAGTTGCGTCGACAGATAGTCGGCTTAACAGCCCAATCACTTGACGCCAGTCGTCTTCAAAAGCGGTAGCCGTAGACTTGTATTCACCCGCTACCGCCTCAGCGCGCTCGCGGCTCGTTCGCGCCGTGGTTGGATCAGGTGTTGGGGTTTCAGGGAACAAGCCGTATTCGGTCAGGATCTCGGCGGCGGGAGTGACTGGGTCTCCGAGACCGTTGAACCCGATGAACACTCCGACGTCGTGGTCTGGGAGCAGCCCCAGCCAAGCAGTGTAGTAGACGGTCCCGCCCGAGTGACCGATGTACGATCCACTGGGAGGGCCGTACTCGAAGAATCCGTATCGCAGTCCGTTGACCGCCGGGTGACGTCCGTATTGTCGGCTGTGCATCGTTGCCATCGTCTCGCTGTTCAGTATCGCGTCGGTCCCGTACCCGAGATGCGCTTGCATGAACGCTGCCATATCGAGTGCCGTCGCACTCATCGACCCGGCCGGCCCCCAGTTGATGTACAACGGATCCGCCCGAGTAATTTCGTCGCCACTCGAATCGTGTGGGGCAGCCAGGTCGCCGGGGTGGTCAGCGGGAACCGGCTGTGTAAACGTGCTGTGGTTCATCTCGAGTGGACCACAGATGTTTGATTGGACGTACTCCTCGAAGGTCGTATCATATGCTTCAGCGACGATGTGACCGGCCAGCGTCGCGCCCCAGTTGGAGTACGCGACAGCTTCGCTTGGCGGGCGGATCCGGTCCGGTTGGTCCTCGACAAGCGCCGTTTCCAGACTGGTGAGTGCGTTCGAGTTCGTAACGAGTCCAGGATTTGGAACGACGCTGAACCCGGCAGTGTGGGTTCCGAGATGACGGAGCGTCACCGGGTCGGAATACGTGTCCGGGATAGTGACAGCGGAGTCCTCAAGATACCTGTTAACATCGGCATCCAAATCGAGGACGCCATCCTGTACGCCCTGCATTACTGCCGTCCACGTCACGAGTTTCGAGACCGATCCGATACGGGTGGCTGTCTCTTTTTTATCCATACGCCTCCCCGTTTCGACATCGGCGTGGCCGTATCCTTTTGCGAGTGCGATATCGTCGCCGTTGACAATCGCAACTGTCGCCCCGGGAGCAGCGTCGCCGAGCTGCGACGCCGGCGTCTCTTCGACAACCGACTCAAGATCGCTCATCTCGGGGGACACCGTCTCAGGAACCGTACCTGCCTCCACCGTGCGTGAACTGGCTTTCGCGCGGTCAGCAGTCGATCCGACGCCCGTCAGCGCCAGTCCGCCGACACCCGTTAGGAAGGTTCGTCTGCTGGTGTTGATCATCTCAAACGGAAGTCCCAGCGGTAAAGACAAATAAATAACACCAGTGTTTTAGAGCCTGAAACAGCGGTTCACCGATATACAGACGCGTCAGCCAACCCGCTGACCGCCTCGGTTCCGGGAGCCAGCGCGCGAGCGGGACGGTCAAATCGCCGTCGACAAGGCTCTCAGTCCCGCCCCGGCGCGTTTTATGTCGTAGAAACGGGAAGCCTCGGGGCTTGACCCCGAGGCGATTCACCCCGCCCGTCTCGGTGATCGCTCGACGAGTGGGGTGACAATTCTCGCTGGGAGTAGTAACCGTACGGATAAGAGCAAATCGCGACCACGACCGCATCTTCCGGTTTCTCGGCCTGTAACACGTACTCAGTGCATATGTGGCGCGGAAAACAGGATACGCGTATGCGAGTATGCCAGTCGATCGGTGGCGCCGATACGTGCACCGCGCATGCGAACCGGACCTACGGGACGTATCTCGATCAGACGGTCCCTCTAATCCAGTTGGAAACACCACAGAAGGGAAGCGTCTCAAGACGCGGGGTCCCCATCAAATTGCTTGGAATACGCTCTCTGGATTAAATATATCCCAATTTGAGGAGTCTCATCACGATCTCATTACGCCTCTGATCAAGAAGATGGACCCATTACGAGCGATCTATCCGTTCGGATTAGCTAGTGCGAACGTGATTATGGGTTGGCTTCTCTACCAGCTGTCTAAACCGGGGTGGGGAGGCTTGCTTGTCGTGATCGGCCTCTTTGTTATCCTCACTTTGATCGGAAGCGCTATCAGCGAATATCAATCCGCTTCCGAACGATCAACCTGATTTTGATATCCACATTTACTAGTCAACTACCCCATAATAAACGCCTTCGGCGTTTTGAGGGTGGGGCTTGTCCATGAACTCGGCGTCGAACCCTTTCGGGTGGGCGGTGAATCCGCCGCTCGGCGTCACCGTTCCACGTCGATGTCCGCGTCATGCGTCGTAGGTACTCAGGTCACTCTCACTGCATGTACGCTGACGACAGCCGCGACCTAAGATCGCCGTTCCGGAGGACAACGTATCCGACGGTGAGCGCAGCGACACAGAGCACGGCTGCGCCGTTGACTGCCCCGTACACCCCGACGAACTGTGTCGGGCCGGTGAACGTCGGCCGGATCAGCATCGGCAGAACCCCCGCAGCCTCACCGAAGTTTGCTAGCCCGTAGATGTTGTTTATCGCAAAGTTGATCAGGAAATGGAGGCCGATCGGCAGCGCCAGCGAGTCGGTCCACACGTACGCGCCCCCGAGGAGGAGCCCTAACGCCGCCCGAAATCCGAACTTTCCCAGCGTATCCGGGAAGTGCCCGAGACTGAATATCAGCGAGGACGCCACCACTCCTGCCACGACCGCGCCACGGTCGGACAGCCACCGACTCCGGAGTCCTTCGACGGCACTCGTCAGAATGAGGCCCCGATAGACCAGCTCTTCCCAGAAGGCCACAAACATCCACTGGATGGTCCACACTCCGAATGCGGCGGCGAACGGCAACACGTTCGCGCCAGCGCCACCCGAGAACACCTCGGAGACGGTCGCCCACCCGGCAAGCAGACTCACGGGGAGTGCTACCGCCATCCCCGCCAGGGCGATGACGCTGCCAGCGCCGAAGTCCTTCAGCCACGACGGGTCAAACGCGAGTCCGTAGTCGGTCAACGGTCGCCGGTCGACGTACCTCGCGACGCCAACCGCCACGAGGAGTCCAGAGAGGGCAGCGATGAGGTTTGAGGCGGCTCCGGTCATCGACGGCGGGAGTTCGGTGCCCGCGAGCGCCAGCCCCGGGAGCACGAAAATCCCCACGAGCGCGGCGACTTCCACTCCGAGGATCCGCCAGAGTGCACGGGGGCGATTCTCGGTTCGATTCCACAGCACGGAGACGACGCGTCCGGTGATGCCACCGTAATTAGTTCGCCGGTCGTCATCGCCCGACCGCGACGCGGTTCGTTCGAAGTTGGTGTCGGTGTCTGCTTCGGTCATCGACACCTGAACGCATGGACGCATGGAAAAAGGCCGATTTCCCTGGCTTCACTGGTTGAAGTCAACCTACCGTCGTATATGGGCTCGGGCGTGACATTAGTCTCGGCGTGGCATCCACAGCCCGTAGAGGATCAGTCCCAGACCGGTGAACTCGGGGATTTGGAGGAGGCTATTGAGGACCGGGGTGGGAAGCTCCAAGACGTAAATGAAGATGAGGGCCAGCGGAGCCTGAACGAACAATACTAGTATGAACCCGATCGCGATGTACAACATCGGACGGCTCTGATTCTGCCGGTATGCCGTGTAAGCGAGGTAACCGATCCCCAAACCGATGATCATCGGGATCACCTCGCTCAGCTGACGGACGGTTCGTAGCGTATCAAGATCAATCAATTGGAGCGGTGTATCGAGCATATTAGCTTCCCTCTACGAACTGCGTGAAGCGGTCTGCCATCCGTTCCCGACGTGAAATCGTAATCTCAAAGCCGTCTTCGCTGAGATCGAGTTCGATCCCGTCAAGATCCGTCCGGTAGAGCTTGTAGTTTTTTCCGTCGGTGACTGGCTGGATATCTTCGGTAACCAGATCGTACTCGCGGAGTCGTTCGAGTCGGCGATAGACCGTCGGCTCCGAGACCCCGGCGCAGTCGCTGAGCTCCGCCGCCGAGCACGGTTCCTTCTTCGTCTCGACGAGAATCGTGCGCGTACACTCGTCCCCAAGCAAATCCGCGAGCGCTTCGGGATCTCGCACCTCGGACACGGTACATCGGTCATCTCTTCGTTCGTCAATATAGGTTGTGCCGTTCTAGCCGTTCTGTCTGGCTTCAGTAGGTGAAGCCACGAGAAACAGCCAGTCATACGTACGCTCAATATTCAGGTACGGATGTCCGAGAACCAGACACAGACTGTATGGCAGACCATAGCAGGGACACTGCTTGGCAGCATCGTCGTGTGTCTAGCCGTCCCAACCGGAATCGGTCCTGTCGCCGGTGGCTGGCTCGCAGGACGCGGACTCCAGCGCCAGCGTCGCAGGACCGTGGTGAGTGCCGTAGCCGGCGTGGTGGGAACACTGCCATGGACAGTGGTAACGTTTCTGGCCATGACGGGTGCTATTGAACCGGTGGGGTATCACAGGGGCATCGTCCGCGTGGGCGTACTGGCGGCTTCACCAGATGCATTCGTCCTCTGGCAGGAAGTCGGCCTGTCCGCCATACTCACGGTAACACTTGTCACGTTCGCGGTTGCTGGCGGTGTCGTCAGCAGTCTGCTAGGTGGCGGAGTCCGGTCTCGCCGTGAGAAGCTATCATAGTGAGTCATCAATGTCTACACGCATACCGACAAGCGTGCTCCTCCCGACGGTGTCTTGGACCCACGCCTGTGACGATGTCGCCGCAAAGTTGGGTCCCGAGGACGAGCTCCTCATCATCCACGATACCGAGGACGACCCGGTTGCGGACCGAAACACGCTCCCGGAGAACGTCCAGTTGATCCCCGCCGGCGGCCCTGTCGGGTGTTCGGGGAAAGCAAATGCTATCGCTGTAGGGATGGAGGCTGCCAATTACTACCGTTTCGTCTGGACCGACGATGATTTTCATCACCCCTCGGACTGGCTTGACCGCCTCCGCGAGGACTACGCCGAATACGGCCCGACAACGGAGCTGCCGGCGTTCGTCGGTCAGGATCCGCTTGCAGTTCTGTTAGAGCCTGTTTATGCTCTTGGGGGAACGCTCGGGACGTATATGGGCGACCACGCCTGGGGTGGATCCGTCATATTTGACAGAAGTGATCTTGACGGGGAAAGGTTCCTTTCGGAGCTCCGCCAGACTATCAGCGACGATGGTCGCCTCGGGGAACACACCGATGTAACGTCAGTTCAACGCTGACGCCGGGTACCAATGGGTGGAAGTCTCCGGCAGACGGTTGAACGACATATCCGGTTCAACCAGATTTTCGCAACGCATGATCCAACGGTAGCGAAACTTTCGTTTGGTGTGTTGGTCGCCGTTCTCATCGGCCGTGTCTTCTTCTGTGGCAACGGCTACAACGATTGTTCTGAAAAAATGGAATCCTATGTGGTATCGTTCGTAGTAGAAAGAGGGCTCTGTCGAAATCCTCAGAGTCTGGTAGAACTCGCGTGCTGTATACAGCGAGTACATACAGCACAGCGATACTGTTCGAGAACTCGGGTCGCCACCGAGAGTGTATGGTACAACACGGACAGTCAGTTCACGCTCTTCGACAGCTCAGCCCCCGCCTTGAATTTTATCTCATCCGACGCACTCGAAGCGTTCACCAAGTGTAACACCGGCGCATCCACCGCCACGTGCGTCACAACCCGATACGTCTCCCCCTTTTCACTATCGACTCCGGACGTCATTCCCGGGAGCCTCCCACCGAGCCCTTCGATAGTGATGTCGCCGCTTCTGTCGACTCCGCCCAACTCAATCCGCGCGCCCCGCAGAGCCCGCTCACTCACCCCTGCTCGCGCCACTCCATCACCGAGCCTATCACTGTCGAGATCGCCGAGACGGTCGAGTCCAACCGGGACCACCTGTGCTGCCCCCACCATCGACAACACCGTCGTCGAATTCTCGTACAACGCAGCATCATCGATAATCCATCCACCTGAGTAGATGAGCTGCCCATCGTTCAGCCCTCGACCCACGTACATGAGGGCTGGAACCGGCTCCGGACAACCCGGTGGCTGAACCATTACCTGCGCTACTGTCAGGTTGAGCAACCGACCCTGCTGAGTAATTTCCACAGGTACGTCATCCATTTTCTTTGCCCACGCATCCAACCCCTCCGGCTCGAACGGCTCACCCTCAACCGGACACACCACAACAGATGTACCAGCTTTAGCAGACGGTGGAGAGTTCGTCACAACAACGTGGCCGTCAGCAGCGCGCTCAGCCACGAGTCCACCGCCCGTCGCCACAGGCCCCGTCATCTCCGCAACGAAGTGGGGCGTTGCCCCGCATACCGCACCCGGGGACACAGTGGAGTCGTCATCGTCACAATCACCACTCTCATCCGGACCACTCAAACCAGCCGAATTTGACCCCCACGCGTAGAGTTGGCCCTCACCATCAGACCGACCCGTCAGGTAGGCGAAGCGCCGCTCCGGCGTCACCGCTTCCTCGATACTCCCGTTTCCACCCGGAACCTCAGCATCGGGCAAACACACAGCGAACCGCTCCGCAACAACAGGCTTCTGTTCAAGATACCTGAAAAGCTCCGCCTGCTCTCCCGGACCGAACAACCCGGATGAGTCAAACTCGACTGGTGGAAGCAAGTAATCCCCGACGAGGATGTCGTTCCCGCCACCACCGTCAAGACCGAACGCCGCCCATTCGCCGTCCTGAGCGTACTCCTGCGCTCGGACAACGTCTGCCTCCCTATCTGCGACGTTCGCCAGTGCCGCGACACAGGACTCGTCTGAACACCGCTCCAGCACTGCCCGCATCTCGGCCAGCACCGCTTCCATATCACCCAACACCCCAGTAATCTCTTTCTCCGTTTCCGGATTCCGCCCCGTCCGCGCACTCCGCTTCGAAATTGCTGTCGCAGCCGCAGTCGTCGCCTCTTGGAGCTGTGCGTCAAGTCGGAAGACGCGCCGGAACGTCTCGTCGTCTTCGTCGATATCGTCGTCGATGATATCGCTGGGTCCCGCGATACTCCGATTACTCCGGGGCGTATTATAGTCCTCACCGCGAACGTCGTCGTCAACGCCATCGGCATCGGCATCTCCATCCCCGTCAGGAGCCCGGATAATTGACTTGTCACTCCGAGAGTTGTTGTAGTTCGCCGCGGCGAGCGCGGTCGAAGTCACCCACCCTTCCAACTCAACTCGCCCGGCCACCGTTGGAGTCAACCGAGCCACGTGCGGGCCTTCCGGTGCCATCTCGAAGGTGACTTCCGTGTCATCGTCGTTCCAATCCGCACCTGCGAACACCGCCGCAGGCGACGACCCTGTGTTCGTGACTGACGACGCGACTTGGCTCAGACAGCCACTTAGCGCGCCGATTGCGACGGCGCCGCTCGCTGTGAGTAACGCCCGTCTGCTCGTGGTAGCACGTCGCATGCTATTTGCGTGACTATCACGTCGTCGTGAATTCATAATCGTACAGTAGAGGTGATACGTTATTATAAGCTTTCTTATAATTGTAGTATTCGTATGAATTAGCGTGCGGCAGATTCGCGCTCTGTACTTTGCACGTCTCTAAGAGCATATCACCGATTGTGGATTTCAACAGAGCCGCTCTAACAGAAGGGCCAATAGACGTTTTCGGGCGACTACTCGAAACTCCGTCGTTGGTCCGTTGATGAGGTAACCCCACATAGAGGCGTGCAAGCCACTCGACGGGTGTTGGAAGTCATCGTCCGTCCAGACGAGACGATCGTGTCTCGCGGCGTCCATGCCGACAGCGATCACGTTGGCTTTTCGCGATCACCTGTCTGGATCGCCGGCGGCAACCATGCGGACCTGTTCCGGTAGAAATGTACGGTCAACGACCGGATCGTCATCGTCGTCATGGACGACGAGCTGTCCGCTTTCAGAACAAAGCTGTGCTGCGACCCGATCGCAGGCGTCGGTCCACGAACTCGTGGGAAGCAGCACACCCATCGAAACGCTGGAATAGAAAGCCCTAGAGACAGCCCCTCGCGAAACCGGCGGTCAGAGCTCCGGGGTTCCCGAGGCGTCGGCTGGTTCCGTTGACCTCCTGTCCACACCACTGTGTTCGTCTCGCAGCTGGAGGTACGAAGCCGCAAGAATGCCATAATACGGGGTTAAGAAGGCTGCAGTGACGACGGCAACGATCGCTTCGCTGGCGACCGGGATGCCGCCGTAGTCAAGCAGGGGTGCAATTCCCCCGATGACACCGCCGAACACCGTCGTCAGGACGACAAGGGCGAAGAGTTTGAGTCTGGACCCGCTGGCGAGTCCCCAGCTCCGCTTGAGCCCGTCGATTACACCGCGGTCCTCGACGGCGATGGTGAATACGATGAACAGGAAAGACGTCGCTAGGAACAGTCCTGGGAGGATGAAAAACAGGGTTCCGACGAATACTGAAACGGAGACCAAGATCCCACCGATCAGCATTGCGAGCGTTGTACGGCCGAGTCGCCGCGTGGCGTCGACTGGTATTGTGGATATCTTGTCTTGTGGCTGGATCATCGTGCGAGCGATTATGACGAAGAACGCCGCGGAGAGGATAACGAGCGCGGCGAAAATGGCGAGTGCGCCGGCCCCGGAGACTGGAAGTCCGAGCCCGGCAGTCAACCCTGCTTGTGTAGTGAGACCGGCTGGGAGGTACGACGAGACAGCCGTATTAACAGCTGCCTGAGTACCGATCTGAACGATCTGCTCTGTTGAATCCGCAGAAGGCGACGGGATAGCGTCGCTCTGAAGGTGGAAGCGAAGCGGAAGAGCCGAATGTGTCTACCCTACTCTTCCGCTTCGTTAAGCAAGCCGCGTCGCTGGCTCAAAAGCGCTGTGCCGCCAGTCCAACGGCGGTGAGTGATCCGACTGGCAACGGATTTCCCGGGTGGAAGCATGTCACACTCCACTTTTTGCGGGTTCACATGGATGCGACGTACCGCGAGATCGTGGATTGGGCGAGTGAAATGGATCGCGTTCGTGGTCTGTTACAGCTCGCTCGAACGGCATTTCCCGCACCCTCAACGCTGTATCGGTCGTTTGAGAGGGTGCCCATGTCGGTGTGGCGCGGTTTCCTTCGGGAGTCTGCGACCATCTGCGATCCGGGCTCGCACGGTGCCATCGATGCCACGTTCTTCGACCGCGAAACGGCATCGAGACACTACCAACACCGCTCGGATCGCCACATACGAACGCTCAAAACGACGGCACTCGTCGATACAGATTCGTGTGCCATCCTTGATCTTCACTGCTCGGCACACTGGCCTCACGACACCCAAACTGGCCGTCGAGTTGCCCTTCGCAACACCGAGAAAATCGAGAGCCTCGCCGGCGACAAAGGCTATGACGACCAATCTCTCCGGGACGCCCTCCGTTCAGCGGGCGTCCGGCCGTTGCTGCGTCACCGGCTGTTCGCTGCGTACGATCACGCGCACAACGCACGGTTGGACAGCGAGCTATACGGCCAGCGGTGGATGGCCGAGACCGCCTTTTCGGCCATCAAGCGTCGGTTCGGCCCCGCTGTCCACCCTCGCGCTTGGTACCGCGAGTTCCGCGAACTCGTGTTGACCGCCGCAGTCTACAACCTCGAACAAGCTCTCAAACAGTGATCCCCGCGCCGTCATCGGATTCAACAAAGCAGTCCGGACAGTTTGGGCGGGTGAGGAATGGGAACTCCACTTCGTCTGTAAGGTCGAGATCGACGTGGCTGAAGCCCCCGGTGAGAAGACGGTGGGCGTTGATCTCGGTATCAACAACTTCGCCGCGCTCGCCTACGAGGACGGTCACAGCGATTTGTATCCGCTGAACTGTCTGAAGCAGGACGACTACTACTTCAGCAAGCGGATTGCCCAGTGTGATGACTCGAACTCCGAGCAGGCCACCCAGCTGAATCAAAAAAAGTCGGCTCGTCGTACCCACTATTTCCACACGCTCTCGAAACACATTGTCCAGCGGTGTGTCGAGGAGGATGTCGGGACGATTGTGATCGGCGATCTCTCTGGCATCCGTGAGGATGACGAGAACGGTGAGTCGAAGGACTGGGGCACACGCG
>NZ_NHOX01000009.1:0-25910 GCF_002252745.1 Halorubrum sp. Ib24
TCACGAGCGAACCGGCGCGGGCGGAGCCGCGGATCGACGGGCGCAACGTCACCGTCGCGGCCGTCGAGGGGGGATTCGAACTGCGCGTCGCCCACGGGGGCGAGACCGAGCGGGCGGCGCTCCCCGCGGCGAACGAAACGGTCACGCTCCAGGGGGTCGCGTTCGTGCGCGAGGAGGACGCGGTGTTCGCGGAGCGCGGGGAGACGCGGGTGCGGATCGCGACGCGGGAGCGGTACGAGGGGCGGCAGTAACGCTCGGTCGGACCGAGGGCGGCAGTGAGGGGGTATCGGGGCGGGGAACCCGACGGGCTCACGCCCACTCGATCCGGTACACCTCGGCGTCGATATCGCGCGACTCGTCGCTGTGATGGTCGAACTGCGCGTCGATCGCGAAGTCGGCGGCGAACGCGTGGGTCACCTCGCCGCCCTCGTCGGCCGCGAACGCCTCGACGAACTCCCGGCTGCCCGCGTTGTGGACCGAGTAGGAGACGGTCGCGACGCGGCTCGCCGTCGCCAGAAAACCGCGGTCGGCGTTGCGGTTCCCGTCTCGGGCGCCGAACGGGGGGTTCATCACGACCGTCACCGGATCGGGCACGGTCAGCGGGAGCCGCGTCGCGTCGGCCTGGATCCAGTGGACCGGGGCGCTCGCGGCCACCCGGCGCTGATTGCCGGTCGCGGTGAGCAGCGCGTCGCGGTCGAGTTCGACGCCGAGGACGCGGGCGGGGCCGCGGAGGGCGGCCGCGAGCGCGAGCATCCCCGTCCCGGTGCCGAGATCGAGGACGGTGCGACCGTCGACGTCGCCGTGGAGGTCCGCGAGGTGGACGACGTGCGCGGCCAGGTCCGGCGGCGTGGGGTACTGTTCGAGCGCGACGCGCGGCTCTTCGAACCCGGCGACGACGCCGAGCTTCGTCGCGAGCGAGCGCTTCGACGCCATCCGTCAGGCCGCGGCGGTCCGGACGAGTTCGACCCCTTCGCGGTCGGCGCGCTCGGCCAGCGCCGACAGCGCCGGCTCCGCGGCGTCGGGGTCGGACACCTCCCCCAGCCGGACCTCGATCCGTCCGGCGCCGAGGAACGACGCGGCGCGGACGAACTCGCGGAGCCGGTCGGCCTCCCGTTGCGTCGAGAGCGTGTCCTCGCAGTCGAAGCAGGCCTCGACCGACAGCGTCGCCGGCTGGTAGCCGCGGGCTGAGAGCTCGGCCTTGAGCTCGCGGAGGTGTTCGGGCGCGGTGCTGTCGAGGTCGTCGGCGTCGATGACGATGGGGTCGATCTCCGCGGGTCGACAGCCGCGGAGCGTCCCCTCGATCCCGTCGGACTGCGTCGTGCTCATGGAATCCCATATGTTGTAGTTATACAAAAGTCTTTGTGAATGTCTGATGGTAATTATAGCGCCGATCGTCGCGGCGCTAATATGACCGCGCTCGGCGGTCACGTTTCGTGTTCGATGACCGGTAGCGCCGACGGTCGGCGAGTCGGGATCCTCGGCACTGGATCGTCAGTAACTGGCGTTTGAAGCGCCAACGGACTCATTCACACCAGATGAGAGGAACCGGAACCGACCGGCGACGCGTGCGGATCCGGGACAAAGGTTTAAATAGGACAATAACCAGAAACCTTATAATGGAACGTCCGAGCCGCCAGCGTCAACAGGAGCGGAACACCGAGCGAGAGTCGGACGAGACGGAGACGGTCTCCTGCCCGGAGTGTGATTCGGAAGAAATAGTCACGGACGCCGACCAAGAGCTCGTGTGTGAGGACTGCGGGCTGGTCTTGGACGAGCGGAACATCGACCGCGGGCCGGAGTGGCGGGCGTTCAACCACTCGGAGCGGCAGTCGAAGTCGCGCGTCGGCGCCCCCATCACCGAGACGATGCACGACAAGGGGCTGACGACGACGATCGACTGGAAGGACAAGGACGCGTACGGACGGTCGCTCTCCTCCGAGAAGCGATCGCAGATGCACCGGCTGCGCAAGTGGCAAGAGCGGATCCGCACGAAGGACGCCGGCGAGCGCAACCTCCAGTTCGCGCTCTCCGAGATCGACCGCATGGCGAGCGCGCTCGGCGTGCCGCGGTCGGTACGCGAGGTCGCCTCGGTCATCTATCGACGCGCGCTCAACGAGGACCTCATCCGCGGCCGGTCGATCGAGGGCGTCTCCACCGCCGCGCTCTACGCCGCCTGCCGGCAGGAGGGCATCCCCCGATCGCTCGACGAGGTCGCCGACGTCTCGCGCGTTCCGCAGAAGGAGATCGGTCGGACGTACCGCTACATCTCCCAGGAGCTCGGATTGGAACTGAAGCCCGTCGACCCGAAGCAGTTCGTTCCCCGCTTCGCGTCGTCGCTGGAGCTGAGCGAGGAGGTCCAGTCGAAGGCGACGGAGATCATCGACGTCTCCGCCGAGCAGGGGCTCCTCTCCGGGAAGTCCCCGACCGGATTCGCGGCCGCGGCGATCTACGCGGCCTCGCTGCTGTGTAACGAGAAGAAGACCCAGCGCGAGGTCGCCGACGTCGCGCAGGTGACGGAGGTCACCATCCGCAACCGGTATCAAGAGCAGATCGAAGCGATGGGCTTCCGCTAGCGGCGACGCGTGCGGAGGCGAGCCAGCCGTGTCGCGGCCGGAAACGCGGCGCCGGCGACGGGCCCTCGTCGCGGCGGAAAACGCGGCGCAGACGTGCGGTCTTCCCGCGGTGCGCCGCTCGTGATCGGGTTTTTAATCGGTACCGAGCGTATCTTCTCGCGAGATGTACTCGCATATCCTCGTCCCGACGGACGGTAGCCCCGCGTCGGACGCCGCGATCGAACATGCGATCGACCTCGCCGAGCAGTACGACGCCACGCTCCACGCGCTGTACGTCGTCGACGGCGCGGCGTACGCGACGCTCGAAGCGGGCGCCGAGATCGTGGTCGACGCGCTCGAGTCCGAGGGAGAGGAGGCCACGCAGCGGGTCGCGGACGCGGCCGAGAGCGCGGGCGTGAGCTGCGAGGCGGTCGTCACGACGGGGACCGCGTACCGCTCGATCCGGAACTACGTGGACGAGAACGACATCGACATGATCGTGATGGGGACGCACGGCCGGAAGGGGCTCGACCGGTATCTCCTCGGCAGCGTCACCGAGCGGGTCGTCCGAACCTCGGACGTGCCCGTCCTCACCGTCCGACAGCCGAGCGATGAGTGAGTGCCCGCCGCGACGGGGGTGACCCCCGTGCGAGACTGGCTGTCACACCGGGTCGCCGCCTCCCCGGACGCCGCGGCGCTCGTGCGGGCCGAGGACGGCGAGGCCTGGACGTACACGGACCTCGACCAACTCGTCTCGGAGACGGCGGGGCGCCTCGTCGCCCACGGGATCGACGCGGGCGACCGGCTCGGCGTGATCACGCCCCCGTACGTCGGGACGGTCGGACTGGTCCACGCGGCGATGCGGATCGGCGCGACTTTCGTCCCGCTCGGACAGGAGCTCACGCCCAGGGAGCTCTCGGAGCGGGCGGAGCGGGCGGACCTCTCCGCGGTCGTCTGCGCGGAGCCGACGGAAGACGACGCGTTGGCGGCCGTCGACGGGATCGACGACACGCCCGTCTTCTCCGTCGACGACCCGACCGACGGGACCGTCACCGCCGTCCACGACGTCGAGCCCGCGACGGTCGATCCCCCAGAGTGGGAGTTCGACGATCACCTCTGTATCCTCTTCACGTCCGGCACGACGGGGGAGCCGAAGCCGGTTCCGCTCACCGCCGGTAACGTGTGCAGTTCCGCCGTCGCCTCCGCGTTCGGGCTCGGTGTCGACCCCGGCGACCGCTGGCTCGTCTCTCTCTCGTTACACCACATGGGCGGGCTCGCGCCCGTCTACCGCTCGGCGCTGTACGGGACGACCCTCGTGCTCCGGGAGGGGTTCGACGCCGGGGGCACCGCCGACGACATCGACACGTACGACGTGACCGGCGTCTCGCTCGTCCCGACGATGCTCAAGCGGATGCTCGACAGGCGCGGCACCCTGTCGGACACGCTTCGCGTGGTCCTGCTCGGCGGCGCGCCGGCGCCGGACGAGCTGTTGGAGCGCTGCCGCGACTACTCGGTCCCGGTGTATCCGACGTACGGGATGACCGAGTCGGCCTCGCAGATCGCGACCGCGACGCCCCGGCAGACGAAGGGGCGGCTCGGCACGGTCGGCCGCCCGCTGTTCGGAACCGAGGTGACGGTCGTCGACGAGGACGGCGCGCCGGTCGAAGCCGGGGAGTCGGGGGAGATCGTCGTCGACGGCCCGACGGTGTCGCCGGGGTATCTGAAGCCCCCGACGGACGCGGGCGACGGGGCGACCGCCGAACTCGATCAGTCCACCTTCGGCCCCCACGGGCTTCACACCGGCGACGTGGGACGGATCGACGAAGACGGCTACCTCTACGTGCTCAACCGGCTCGACGACCGCATCATCACCGGGGGCGAGAACGTCGAGCCCGGCGAGGTGAGCGACGTGCTTCGGGAGTATCCCACGGTCGAGGACGTCGCCGTCGTCGGTCTCGACGACGAGATGTGGGGCGAGCGGGTCGCCGCGCTGCTCGCGGTCGGCGACCGGACGGGGGAACCGGTGGACGAGGCGGCGCTCGCCTCGTTCGCCCGCGAGCGGCTCAGCGGGTTCAAGATCCCGAAAACGATCGCCGTCGTCGACGAGCTCCCGCGGACAGTCTCGGGCACTGTCGATCGAGAGGCCGCGCGGGAGGCGCTTCGGGAGACCGGTCGGGACCTGAATCGCGATCCGGAGGCCGAACTGAAGACGGCCGGCTTCGAGCCCGCGGATCCGACCGAACCCCCGGACGACGACGGCGACGACAGAGTCGAGATCGACGATGCCGAAGAGGTCGCGAACGCGGACGACTCCGCGGAAAACGCGGACGACTCCGCCGGCGAGGCGGCAGACGGAGCCGACGGCGTGGACGACTCCGACGTCGCCACCGCGGGTGAGGGCGGTTCCGACGTCGCCGACGCCGACGAAAGCGAAGGCGAAGACGAAAGCGGAGACGACGAAAGCGAAGGCGAAGACGATCCCGACGAGGACACCTCAGAGGTCGACGTCGAGGTCGTCGATGCCGACGACGCCCGAGGCGAGTAATAAACTCTCCCGATATTTCTCGTTGTTCCACGAACGTTTTGACCGCGGGGCCCGCGGATCAGACATGGATCTACTGGACGACAGCGTCGTGCCGGAGCGCGCGCGCGACGTGAAGGCCGAGGCCCGCGAGTTCGCCGACGAGCACATCGCGCCGAACGCGGCGGAGTACTACGATTCGGGCGAGTACCCGTGGGAGGTGCTGGAGGCGGCGATGGACGCGGGACTCATCGCGCAGGACATCGGCGAGGAGTACGGGGGGAAGGGGTTCGACCTCGCGCAGGTGCTCGCGATCGCGGAGGAGTTCTACCGCGCCGACGCCGGCATCGCGCTCACCCTCCAGCTCGCGAGCTTCGGCTGCGAGATGGTCGAGCAGTACGGCACCGAGGCGCAGAAGGAGGAGTACCTCCGGCCGGTCGCGGAGAACGACCAGATCTCCGGGCTCGCCGTCTCTGAGCCGGAGACCGGCTCCGACCTCGCGGGGATGACGACGAAAGCCGAGAAGGTCGACGGCGGGTACGAGATCACCGGCGAGAAGTACTGGGTCGGTAACGCGGTCGAAGCCGACTGGCTCACCGTCTACGCGAAGACCGTCGAGAGCGACGACCGCTACTCGAACTACACCCTGTTCATCGTCGAGACCGACAGCGAGGGGTACGAGGCGGAGCACATCCCGGAGAAGATGGGGATGCGCGCCTCGAAGCAGGGCCACATCGTCTTCGAGGACTGCTTCGTCCCCGAGGAGAACGTCGTCGGCAGCGAGGGCGGCGGCTTCTACGTCCTCGCGGACTTCTTCAACCACGGCCGCGTGGTCGTCGGCGGGCACGGGCTCGGGCTGGCCGCGGCCGCCATCGAGGAGGCCGAGGAGTTCGTTCACGGGCGTAACGCCTTCGGCCGGACGGTCAACGAATTCCAGGCGGTCCAGCACACCCTCTCGGACATGCGGATCGGTTTCGAGTCGGCGCGCGCGCTCAACTGGCGCGCCTGCGAGAAGGTCGCGAACAACGAAGACGCGGGGTACTGGGCCGCGCTGGCGAAGACAAAGTCCACGGAGGTCGCGACCGACTGCGCCGAGAAGGGGATGAAGCTCCACGGCGGGCGGTCGATCCTCACCGACCGCCGGATCGCCCGCGTCTACCGCGACGTGCGCATCCCGGTGATCTACGAGGGCGCCAACGACATCCAGCGGAACCTGATCTACCGCCAGTCGCGGTAGAGCCGGGAGTGCGGGTCGGCCGCTTTTTTCAGATCCGACGGGCCAGCGCCGCGAGCGCCTCGCTTCCGCCCGACGTGAGGGGGTCGCCGTGGCCGACGCAGGCCACCTCGAACGGCGGGGCATGGGCGGCGAGGTCGCGGATGCTCTCCAGTACCGCGTCCGTGTCGTAGCTGATGAACCACTCCGAGGGGTCGAGCCCGCCGTCGGACGCCGAGACGAGGTCGCCGAGGAGCGCGACGCCGAGCGACTCGCTCACGTACGCGACGTGACCCGGGGTGTGGCCGGGCGTGTGGTACGCGGTGAACGAGCCGAGCCGTTGACCGTCGGACACGGACTCGACCTCCAGGTCCGGATGCGTCGTGAACAGGCCGGCGAGGCGCTGAAACGCTCCCTTGTGATTGCGCAGCGGCGGCGACCGCTCCCCGCGGAGGATCGCCGCGTCGAACGCGCCGGTGTACACGGTCGCGTCGAGCTCCGGCGTCAGCGCCGCGAGCGCCCCGACGTGGTCGAGGTCGTAGTGGGTCAACAGCACTCGGCCGATGTCCGCGACGTCCACGCCGGCCTCGGCGAGCCCCTCCCGGATCGCCGCGTCGTCCCACGGCGTCCCCGCGTCGACGAGCGTGGGGACGTCGTCGTCGACGAGGTACGCGCTGACGCCCCGCAGCTCGAACCGCCACACTCCGTCCGCGAGTTCCGTGGGCATACCGAGTGGTAACGACCGACGGGGATTTGACGGTGGCGACCGAGGGACGGCGGGAGTCACCGCGTCCGGTGTTCGCATCGGCGACCGCACCGCCGACGAAAACGCCAAGACGCCGCGGCGTCACGTCGGCGTATGCGACTCGAGGACTACTGGGGGATCGGCCCGAAGACGAGCGAGCGGCTCGTCTCGGCGCTGGGGACCTCGCGGGCGATCGAGGCGATCGAGGCGGCCGACGTCCGGGCGCTCGTCGACGCCGGACTCCACCGCGGGCGAGCCACCCGGATCCTCCGCCGGGCCAACGGCGAGGCCGGCATGGACGTCCTCGCGACGGGGGACACCCGCTCGGTGTACGACGACCTGCTCTCGCTGGCCGCCGGCCACGCGCTGACGGCCCACGCCGCCGACCGGATCCGAGTGCTGACGCCGCTAGCGGACCGGGAGGCGGTCGAGGCCCGACTCGACGGCGTGGTCGCCGCGCGCGACGCGTGGGAGGGGCTCGTCGAGGCCGACCGCGAGCGCGTGACCGAGGCGTTCGACGCGTACGGCGACGCCGAGGGGTCGGACCTCGCGGCCGTCGAAACCGCCATCGCGCTGCGGGAAGCGGGGCTTGACGACGGCCCGTTCGAAGCGGTGGGCGCGCTGGAGGCGGACGCCCTGCGGGACGCCGCCGGCGCCCTCGCCGACGTGCGCGGGTCGATCGACCCGACGAGCGTCGACGGCGACGGCGACATCGAGGTCGCTCGCGGCGCCGACGACGAGCTGGACCGCCTGCGCGACCGGCTCGACACGGCCGAGGAGCTGGCGAACTCCGCGTTCGACGTGCTCGACGCGGTCCGGGACGGCTCGCTGCGCGACTTCGAGGCCCTGGAGGCCGCGACGATCGACCACGTCGCGAGCGAGACCGGCGTCGACCCGGCGACGGTGCGGTCGGTGGCTCCCGACGACGCGCTCGACGCCGCCGACTTCGTCTCGGCGACCCTCCGCGACCTCGCGGCGGAGCTGGAGGCGGAGGTCGCGGAGCGCGAGGCGGCGGTCGCCGCCGACATCCGGGAGCGGATCGGCGGCGCGCGGGCGGACTCGGGCGAAGACGGCGGAGGCGACGGAGACGACGAGCGGGAGAGCCACGTCGCCCGGGCGGTGACCGCCGTCTCGGACGCCGCGTTCCTGCTCTCGCTCGCGCGCTTCGCGGCCGCGTACGACCTCGCGCGACCGACGCTCGTCTACGACGGGATCGCGGTGCGGAACGCGCGGAACCCGTTCATCGCCGGCGAGGTGCAGCCGGTGTCGTACGCGGTCGGGACCCACTCGCTCGCGGGCGACGCGGGCGTGGCGAGCGTCGACGCGCCGCCGACCGGCGACCGCGTGAGCGTGCTTACGGGGGCGAACTCGGGCGGGAAGACGACGCTGCTGGAGACGGTCTGCGCGGTGGCCCTGCTCGCGTCGATGGGGCTCCCGGTGCCCGCAGAGGAGGCGCAGGTCGGCTCCTTCGACCGGATCGTCTTCCACCGGCGCCACGCCTCGTTCAACGCCGGCGTACTGGAGTCGACGCTGAAGTCGGTGGTCCCGCCGCTCGTCGAAGAGGGCCGGACGCTGATGCTCGTCGACGAGTTCGAGGCGATCACGGAGCCGGGGCGGGCCGCCGACCTGTTGAACGGTCTCGTGACGCTCACCGTCGAGCGGGGCGCGCTCGGCGTGTACGTCACGCACCTCGCGGAGGACCTGAGCCCGCTCCCGGAGGCCGCCCGGATCGACGGGATCTTCGCGGAGGGGCTCACGAACGACCTCGAACTGCGCGTCGACTACCAGCCCCGCTTCGGTACGATCGGCAAGTCGACGCCGGAGTTCATCGTCTCTCGACTCGTCGCGAACGCGAGCGATCGCGGCGTGCGCGCGGGGTTCGAGCACCTCGCCGGCGCCGTCGGCGAGGAGGCGGTCCAGCGCACCCTCTCGGACGCGGAGTGGGCGGGTGACGATGACTGACGAGGAGGCGGGCGGCCCCGCGGAGGGCGCGGGAGGCGGGCGAATACGGTCGATCGCGGTCCACCGCGAGGACGTCGCGAGCGCGCTCGAGGCGACGCTCCGGAGCGACCGCGAGGTCGTCCTGCGGGTGACGCCGCCGTTCTCCGGTCGAATGCGGGCCCGACTCCACGCGATCGACACCGGGACGGAGGTCGCGGAAGCGGACGGAAGCGAGACGAGCGAGCGCGACGGCGACGCCCGACCCGATCCACGTCGACCCCAGCGACCTCGTCGCCGAGGTCCCGCCGTACCCCGAGGTCGACGAGACGGCGGCGGCGCACCCGGACGCCGACGTCGAGACCCGCCGGGAGCGTCACGCCGAGGCCGTCGAGGGGTGGCGCGAGCGCGTCCGCGGGTCGATCGTCGACGCCGTCGAGCTGGAGGTCGACGGCGAGACCCGCGCGGTCGACGTGACCGCGCTCGGGTGACTATTTTTAAAAGAGGCCGCGGATCCGTTACAGCCGAAGCCGCTTAACCGACGTGCCGGCGCCGCCGAAGTCGGCGAGCGCCGCGTCCGCGTCGCCGCCGTCGGCCGTCGCCGCCGCGACCATCACCGTGTCGGCGTCGAGGTCTGCGTCCAGTCGGACCTCGTACGCGCCGTCGTCGGGCGTCGCGAGCGTCGAGCCGTCGGCGGTGTACACCGCGACCGCCTCGGCGTCGGTCTCGCCGGAGACGACGAGGTCCTCGCCCGCGTACTCGACGGCGGCGGTGAGGTCGGGCCCCGCGGGGCGGTCGCCTTCGACGTACCGCTCGCGGACGACGGTCGGGGTCTCGACCGGCTCCCCGGCGTCGACGCCGTGCGCGAGCCGGATGTAGCCCGCCATCGACCACGCGAGCGGGGTCGCCCCCCCGGTTCCCTCGCCGAACTCCCAGCCGTAGTCGGTCGGGTGCTCGCGGTCCCACACCTGCTCGGGGAGCATCCGCCCGGAGTTGCCGAACCCGGCCATCGTCTCCAGCAGGGCGGCGGGTTCGAGCTCGGCCTCCTCGGTGCCGCCGAAGGCGTCGGGGCCGTCGGCGCGGGCGCGGAGCTCGTACTCGCCGCGCTCGCCGGTGAAGATCGGCCACAGCCGGCCGCGGCCGTCGCCGGTGCCGGCCCAGGGCGCGCCCGGGTCACCGGCGGCGATCTCGCCGTAGGCGTCGCCGACGTAGCGGTACCACGCGGGGCCGTACGGCGTATCGACGCGGATCGATTCGTCGACGACGGAGACGGAGTTCCGGACCGTCTCGTCGTCGGCCGGCTTCACCCCGAGTCGGACGAGTTCGAGGAAGCCTCCGTCGACGATCTCCCGCTCGTCGTAGGTCGGCCCGTCGTTGGCGATCGTCCGCGGCCGCCCGGACTCGGGGTCGCCGTCGGCGGTGACCCGGAGGTAGTACGGCGTCTCGGCGTGCCGATCGGTTCCCGTCGACGTCGCGCACCACTCCTCGACGCGCGCGGTCCAGTCGTCCGCGAGCCCGAGCCACGCGAGCGCGTCGGCGCGGAGCTCGTCGGGGGCGGGGTCGTCTCGCGAGCCGCCCGCCGGGTCGCCGCCGGACTCGATCCGGTCCGCCTCCGCGAGCGCGAGGGCGGCGCCGCAGACGACTCCGGCGATCTCGGCGGCGATGCTCGACGGCGAGAAGCCGGCCTCCTCCTCCCAGCGCTCCTGGGCCGTCTCCGGACCGTTCGCCGCGATGTAGCCGAGCGAGCGCCGGACCTGGTCGTAGGTGTAGTCGGCGTCGGCCGGCGCGGTCCCGTGCTCGTACAGCTGCCACGCCATCACCGACGGGAACGCGATGTTGTCCATCTGCTCGCCGCCCCAGCGGGTGCGGCCGTCGATGTAGGTGTTCTGCGGCAGGAAGCCGTCGTCGTCCTGCTGGGTGTTGTAGAGGTACGCGAGCGCGTTCGCGCCCCGCTCGACCTCGCCGACCTCGATCAGCGCTGTGAACACCTGATAGAGGTCGCGCGACCAGACGAAGTTGTAGCCGTAGCCGCGGTCCTCGGCGGCGTACTCCGTCTCGCCCCACGGCACCGACGGGCTCGCGATCCCCGCGCCGTCGTGGCGCTTGTCCTCCACGGCCGCGAGGGTCATCAGCGCGAAGCGGTACTGCGCCTCCAGCTCCGCGTCGCCGGTCACCGAGTCGGGGAACTCCCGGCCGGCGAGCCAGTCGCGCCACGTCTCGACGTAGGAGGCGGAGACATCGTCGAAGCCGCGCGAGATGGCGCCCCGGGCCTCGCCGAGCGCGGCCGCGGTGTCGGCGTTCTCGGCGAAGCCGAGCGCGACCGTGTCGGAGACCGCGGTCCCGCTCCCGACGAGCCCGGCGAGCACGACGTTACCGGTCGCCTCCGCGTCGCCGTCGCCGCGCTCCCCCTCGCTGAACAGGGCGTCGGCCTCGTCGCCGCCGGCCGAGAGGACGCTGGCCCACTCGAACCGGTCGTCGCTGGCGAGCGCGAGCGCGACCTCGAATGAGTCGCCGTCGTCGTCGACGAGCTTCCCCGTGCTCCGCTCGGCCGCGTCGTCGTTGCGCGCGAGGAGGTGGTACCCGTCGGCGCCCGCCACGCGGTCGCCGCGGTCGTTCGTCCCGACGTTCGTGATCGTCGTGTCGACCAGGGCGTACACGTCGTACTCCCCCTCGCCCTCGAAGTCGACGTCCGCGAGGACCGCGTCGCCGTCGGTGTCGACGGCGTACTCGACGGTCAGCGTCCACTCGTGTCCGTGGCCGTCGCCGGTCTCGCGGATCGTCTGCGTGTACGCGAGCGCGTCGCCGGCGGTCGGTTCCGTCGTCCGCTCCACAGTTTCCGTCGCCGTGACGTGGCTCGTCTCGTCGAACGTCCGGACGGTGTGGCCCGTCTCCGGGTCGGCGACGAGGAAGTCGAACGTGCGGACGTTCATCACGTCGATCCGCGGGAACCGGGCCTCGGTGAGCGCCCCCTCGGTCAGGGTGAACCAGACCGGGACCGGGTCGTCGGCCTCGTGGTCGGCGGGGGTCCCGACGCCGAACTTCCGGCCCGTCGTCCAGTGGGGCGCCTCGCTCGGTCCGGTCGGTCGGTCGTGCGGGACGGGGAGCGCGCCGTGCTTCGCGAGCGTCACCGTCGCCTCGATCCGGAGCGCGTGCGACCACCCGATCGGCGTCGCGCCGTCGAGGTCCCCGTCGTCGAACGCCTGCTCGGCGAACAGCCCGGCGTCGTTGACGAAGTGACCGTCTGGCTCGCAGAGGGCGTAGAGGTCTCGGGCCGCCCCGAACAGCTCGTCGGCGTCGCCGTCGCGCTCACGCACGAGCCCGCCGAGCGAGGCGGCGGCCGTCGCGCCCCACAGCGTCGCGATCGACCACACCTTCGCGGCGCCCTGCTCGGCCGTGCGCCAGTCGTCGCCGGTGAACCTGACGATCCCCTCGACATCGGCCGTCTCCCGGCGGAGCGCCTCGATCGAGTTCCGGACGTGCCTCTCCACGCGGTCGAGGAACGCCTCGAAGTCGGCCGTCGCGACCGCCGCGCCGGAGCCGTCGGTGACCGCGCCGTCGACGTCCGCGCGCTCCTCGCGGAGGGCCGCGTACTCGCGGGTCGCGCTCGCCAGCGCGAACGTGCTGGCGTCCGCACGGTCGTCGCGACTCTCCGCGCTCGCCCGTTGGGGGAATCGCTCGGTGTCGGGGTTCCAGCGGTCGTCGAGCCCGGCGATCGCCTCGTCGGCCGCCGCCGCGGCCGCGACGCGCGTCTCGTCGTCGACCGGGGCACGGGCGACCGCGGCGAACGCGCGCAGGTAGGCCGCGCCGGTGTGGGTGAACCGCCCGAGGGCGTTCTCCCAGCAGTTCTGACAACGCCGGGGGAGCCCGTCGTCCTCGGTCGGCTCGCGGAGGAAGGCGACCGCGTCGGCGATCGTCGCGTCGATCCGCTCGCGCCACTCCTCGGGGAGGTCGGTCGTCCGGCGGAGTCGGGCCAAAAACGCGACCACGGACGCGGGCTGGTCCAGCTGGTCGTTCGGTCCGGCCGTCCCGTTCGCGCCCTCGATCCTGGCGTTCGCCCAGCCGGGGGCGACCTTGCCGGAGTCGGCCCAGACGCGGTGGGGCCACGAGCCGTCGGCGTCCTGCGTGCGACAGAAGAAGGAGGCGGTCGCGAGCAGCTCCTCGTCGGCGTCGAGGCCGACCTCCTCGCTCGCGGTCAACAGCGCCGTGGCGGTCTCCGCCTCGTCGCGGAACCAGGTGTAGCCGTAGCCGCCGGAGGTCGAGTAGAAGGGGTCGAACTCGGGGGCGGCGATCCGAGCGCCGGACTCGGCCGTCAGCAGGTCGAGCGCCCGGAGGTCGCTCCTGATCACGTCCCGCCGCGGCACGTCTTCGGGCACCTCCGGCCCACGGCCGGCCGCCGCCTCGCGGAGGTCGTCGGCGTCCGGGTAGGCGGTCGCGATCCGAGAGAGCTCCTCGATCCGCCGGCGGCGGTCGGGACCGTCGGAGAGCGCGGCCAACGCGTCGTCGCCCGTCTCGCGCGTCTCCTGCCGGTCGACGACGGCCCGGCTCGCGAGCGTGACGCGCTCGGTCCGGCCGTCGCGCTCGAAGGGCGCGCGGACGACGACGTCCGGGGTGAGCCGCGAGTCCTCGCGCTGGTCGATCTCCCCGCGGTGGGGGAACCCTGCCCCGCCCTCGCCGAGCAGTTCAGTGATCGTGCGGAGCCGCTGGCCGTGCGCCGCCGTGAGCCCCGTCGACGCCGTGAGGAAGTCGTGCTCGGAGCGGTGGTACACCTCGACGACGCTCCCGTCGTCCGGTCCGGCCCCCTCGTGGACCAGGTTGCCGACGCGGCCCTCGACCATGTCGGGCGAGAACGCGCAGGCGGCGACGAGCTCGGCGCCCGCGGGCGGCGCGCCCCGCAGTTCGATGTGCGTTAGGTGGGTGTCGCTCACGACGAGGTCGAACTGGTGGATCGTGTACCGGCCCGCGTCGTACTCGGTCTCGACGAGCGGCGTGTCCTCGTCGTAGTGCTGTCGCGTCGTCGTGAGATCGTCGAACCAGCGGACGCCGCGGCCGGCCGTGATCCCCATCCGGAGCCGGTCGGCCCCGCCGACTCCCGACAGGGAGTACGAACAGTCGTGGACGGTGCCGTCGGGCCCGACGTGGACCAGACGGCCGTCGTCGCCCGTGAACGCGCCGGCGGTCGTGGGACGCTCCGCCGGATAGCGCTCGCCGCGCCGACGTTCGTGCTCCGTGAGAGCGGTTCGCAGTCGCATAGTCGCCCTGCGATTCCCTCGGTAAAAGCCTTGACGAACGAGGCGACCGACCGGTTTCGCCGCGATCCGGCGAAGGGGAACAACGAATACCCCGGGTGCCGATGGGTGGCACATGCACCACCCAGGACCCCCCCGATTCCTCTCGACCGGGGAGACGACGCAGCTCGCCCCGCGGGACCCGGACCCGACGGCGGAGTACGAGTGGCGCGTCGCCGACGCGCCGCCGGACCGCGAGGCGACAGTCGGCGAGGACTCGGTAACCGAGTTCACGCCGGACGTCCCCGGACAGTACCGCCTCGGCCTCGACGCGCCCGACGGCGACCACCTCCTGACGGTCCGCGCGTTCGCGGCGAGCTACGAGGGCGTCGACGTCGCCGGCGGCAGCGGCACGGCGATCCGCGACCGCGACGCCGACCACGCCGCGATCGACTACGGCGCCGAGCGGCCCCACGAGGGCGTCGGCCGTCCCCGCGTCCGGCTCGACGCGACCGTCGAGGAGGCGGAGGGGGGCGGAGCGAGCGGAGACGCAGCGGGCGAGGGAGAGCGCACCGAGGTCGTCGTCCGAGCGACGCCGACACCGAACCCCGAGTCCGCCCTCGACGCGTCGGAGCTCGCGGTCACCTTCGTCGTCGACGATCGCGACGTCGAGCGAGCGGTCGCGGAGGGGCGGCGGAACCCGCGGGACGCGTTCCGGACGACCGACGACGGACGCGCGCTTCGGATTCCGGTCGACGCCGTCCCGGACCGGCTCCGCGTCCACGCGGTCGCCGTCGCCCGCGAGCCGGGTCGCGAACAGCGGGTGAGCGTCGCCGACGCGGTCGCCGTCGAGCGGGCCGACCGGAGCGAGCTCGCGGACGCTGACGAGGACGAGACCGCCGACCCGGACCTGACGACCCCCGTCGACGCCGACGGCCCCGCCTTCGAGACGGTCCGACTGAACCAGCCGCCCGAGTGGACGGCGGACGCGACCGTCTACGAGGTGTACGTCCGGACGTTCGCCGACGCCGACGAGGGCGAGGCGTTCGAGTCGATCGCGGAGCGGATCCCGGAGCTCGCCGACCTCGGCGTCGACACGCTGTGGCTCACGCCCGTGCTCCAGCACGACGGGAAGCCGCACGGCTACAACATCGTCGACTTCTTTGACGTGGCGGAGGACCTCGGCGACCGCGACGAGTACGAGGCGCTCGTGGAGGCCGCCCACGACCACGGGATGCGGGTGCTGTTCGACTTCGTCGCCAACCACACCGCACGCGACCACGAGTGGTTCGAGGACGCCTACCGGAACCCCGACTCTCCGTACCGCGACCGCTTCGAGTGGCAGGAGTCGGGCGAGCCGGGGACGTACTTCGACTGGGAGCTGATCGCGAACCTGAACCACGCGAACCTCGACGTGCGGCGGTTCCTCCTCGACGTGATCGACGAGTGGCGGGCGCTCGTCGACGGGTTCCGCTGTGACATGGCGTGGGCGGTCCCCGACTCGTTCTGGCGCGAGCTCCGCGACCGGGTGAAAGACATCGACCGCGAGTTCCTGCTGATGGACGAGACGATCCCGTACATCCCCGGCTTCCACGAGGGGATGTTCGACATCCACTTCGACGCGACGCTGTACTTCCAGCTCCGGCAGGTCGGCCGCGGCGCCGAGCCGGCCGCCTCGGTGTTAGACGCGATCGACCAGCGCGCAGAGATCGGCTTCCCCGACCACGCCGGCTTCCTCCAGTACATCGAGAACCACGACGAGACGCGCTACCGCGTCGAGTGCGGGGACGCCGCCGCGGCCGCCGCGGGCGCCGCGACGTTCACCCTGCCCGGCGTGCCGATGGTGTACGCCGGACAGGAGATCGGTCAGCGCGGCCGCCGGGACGCGATCGCGTGGGAGCACGCGCGCGACGAGGTCCGAGATCGCTACGAGCGCCTGCTCTCGACTCGCGACGACCACCCGGCGCTCGGGCCCGAGGGCGGCCTCGAACGGGTGGGGTACCACGTCGCCAGCGGCGACCTGAGCGAGCGGCCGATCGTCGCTAGCGGCGACGTCCACCCGGACGACGTGGTGGCGTTCCGCCGGAGCGACGGCGCGGAGTCGCTGATCGTCGTCCTCAACTTCGCGCCCGACGAGGCCAGCGTCGCGGTCGACGCCGACCACACGGACCGCGACCTGGTCACCGGGGAGTCGTGCGTCGTCGTCGACGGGGAAGGGACGGAGCGGATCCGCGTCGACGAGGTCGCTATCGTCAGAGAGACGGAGTGATGAGCGGGGACGCGGGGGACGCGGGGGACGCGTCGCGCGATCGAACGCGCGAGACGCTCCCCGACCGGACCGAAGCCCTCGTCGAGCGGGCGCGGGCCGACCGCGAGGCGGCGGCCGATCGGTTCGAGGCGGCCCGGTCGCTCGCCGAGCGCCTCGGCGCGCATCCGATCAGACCTGAGGGCGCGGACCCGGCGACCGACCCGCCCGAGGGCGTCGCCTTCGGCTTCTGGACGCCCGACCTCGTCGACGCCGGCGTCCCCGTCGACGACGTGCGACTGGAGCTGTTCACTCCCGTCGCCGAGGACGGGGGCGACGGCGACGAGACGGCGGTCGACCCCGGCCGCGACGACCTCCGCGAGGCCACGTTTCGCGTCGACCGGCTCCCGGTGGAGCGCGACGAAGAGTTCCACTGGGTCGCCGTGGACGGGATCGCGCTCGGGACGCGCGACCGGCTCGGCGCGTTGTATCAGCTCGTGTACCGGACCGCTGGCGGCGACGAATGGGAGACGGTTCGGGACCCCCTCGCGTACTCGCTCCCGTTCGGGGCGTTCGCGCCCGCGGAGGCCTACGACTGGCCGCGCCTCGACGCGACGCGCCCCGACGGCGACCACTTCGACTCGCTCGGGACCGACGAGGAGGCGCTCCCGACGACGGCGGACGACGGGCTCCCGCGGATTGACCCCGCGACGAGCATGGTTGAGATCCACCCCGGCACGTCGACCGAATCGGGGTCGCTCGCGGCGCTCGCGAAGCGGTTCGAGGCGATCGGCGAGAAGCTCCGAACCGGCGAGCCGCTCGCACCTCACGAGCGGAACTACGTCGGGTACGACGCGATCCAGCTCATGCCGGTCGAGCCGCTAACGCAGGCGTACGGGCGCCAGTGGTACTGGCGCCCCGGCGGAACGTACGAGCCCGGAGACGGCGAGAACGCTCGCGGGTCCGGCCCGGAGCGCGGCGGCGGGTCGGACGACGCGCCAGTCGACCCCGCGTCGGCGTTCGACCGCGAGCGCGACCTGGAGCGCGCGAGTGTCGGCGTCGAGCGCCCCGACCAGACCAACTGGGGGTACGACGTCGTTGTGAGCGGCTTCGGAGCGGCGAACCCCGCGATACTGGAGACGGGACGGCCCGACGAGCTCGTCGAGTTCATCGCCGCCTGCCACGGGATGCCCGACCCGATCCGGGTCGTCTTCGACGTCGCGCTCGGGCACGCGGACGAGGCGGCGGCGGAGCTGCTTCCCGACCCGTTCTTCGAGGGGCCGGGGATGTACGGCCTCCACCTGAACTACCGCCACCCCGTCGTTCGGGCGATCATACTCGAGTTACAGCGCCGGAAAGCGAACTTCGGCGCCGACGGCATCCGGATCGACGGCGCGCAGGACTTCACGTACCACGACGAGGAGACCGGCGAGCAGGTCCACGACGACGCGTTCCTCGCCGAGATGGACCGGGTGACCCATGAGGTCGCCGGGACCGAGTACCGCCCGTGGATGATCTACGAGGACGGCCGCCCGTGGCCGCGGGAGGACTGGGAGCTCGCGTCGACGTACCGCACGCTGATCGAGCAGCACCCGCACGCGTTCCAGTGGTCGCCGGTGACGTTCGCGCACAACAAGCCCGCGCTCCTCACGTTCTGGGCGACGAAGTGGTGGCGCATGCGCGAGGTCGGCGAGATGGGAAGCCAGTGGATCACCGGCGTCGCGAACCACGACACGCTGCGGCGCGGCTCGCAGGTCGAGGTGACCGACGACTGGGGCGGCGCGCTGATCAACCCGTACCTCGCCGACTCGCCGCCCGAGACGATCCGCGAGGCGTACGACAGCCCCGCCGCGCTCGTCTGGTTCCACGTCGCGATGCCGGGCGTCCCGATGGACTTCCTCCACGCGAACTACCGGGCGCCGTGGGGGTTCGTCAGGGACACCGACCCGACGTGGAACGTGAAGGTCGTCGCCGAGGAGGCGCCGTGGATCGACTGGCACGTCCCGGAGGGGGCGTACGGCGAGCGCGACTCGTTCACGCGCTTGAAACAGCTCGGATTCGAGACGCGCGCCGAGCTGAGGGAGTTCGTCACGACGCTCGCGGCCCTGGTCGACGCGACCGACTACGACCTCGACCTGATCGCGGAGCTGCTGTCGGTCAAGGGCACCCCCCTTCGAGGTAACGCTCGCGGCGAACTCGCCGCCACCGACCTCCAAGCGTTCTCGTTCGCCTGGAGCGCCGACGTGGCCGAGTACCTCGTCTTGGACCGCTGGGAAGACGCTCAGGGCGATGCGCGGACCGCGTTCGACCGCCGCGTCCGCGAGTTCCGCCAGCCGCGGCCCTGGCTCCGCCGCGACGTCGACCCGGACCGCGGCGAGGCGTTCGGCTACCGGCATCCGACGGAGGGAACCGTGGTGTACCAGGCGCTCAGACGCGACCCCGACGGAGACGAGGCGCTGCTCGTCGCCTGCAACGTGGAGGGAACCCCAGTCGAGGTGTCGCCGACGGACGTCCTCGACGACCTCGGCGTCGCCGGGCGCGACGACGGCGGCGAGCGCGACGGGGCGCCCGACTGGACCGTCGCGCTCGCGGCGCCCGACACCGACGCCTCGGTGGGATCGGACGCGGGGGTCGTCACGCTCGAGACCGCGGACGCGGTCGTCTGGCGCGCGGTCCGCGGCGACTGAGCCGGCCGTCTGGCCGCGACATCCGAGCCCCCCGTTCGGACGCAACGCTTGAGTCGGTGGGGGTCACAGGGAGACGCATGCGATTCGACCGCTCCGACGGCGTGTTCTGCCACGTCACCTCGCTGCCGGGACGACACGGGATCGGCGACCTCGGCGACGGCGCCGCGGCGTTCCTCTCGTTCCTCGGCGACGCCGACGTCGACCACTGGCAGATCTGTCCGCTCGGGCCGACGATACACGCCGCCGGGGAGTCGCCGTACCAGTCGCCGTCGGCGTTCGCCGGCAACCCCCTCCTGATCGACCTCGACGGGCTCGTCGCCGACGGTTGGCTTGACTCGTCCGACCTCGAACCGGTCCCCGACTTCCCCGACGACCGCGTCGACTACGGCGCGGTCCGGGAGTACAAGCTCCCGCTGCTGCGCGACGCATTCGAGCGGTTCGACGCGGAAGCGGGAGAGGAGGACGAGGCGGACCTCGACGCGTTCCGCGATCGCGAGCCCTGGCTCGCCGACTACGCGCTGTTCCGGGCGCTGGCCGACGCGCGGCCCGAGGACACGTGGGTCGAGTGGCCGGAACCCATCCGAACCCGCGACCCCGAGGCGCTCGCCGAGGCGCGCGAGGAACGCGCGACCGAGGTCCGGTTCCGCGAGTTCGTCCAGTGGACGTTCGACCGGCAGTGGCGCGAGCTCCGATCGGTCGCGGCCGAGGAGGGCGTCTCGATCGTCGGCGACGTGCCGATATACGTCGCGCTCGACTCCGCCGACGTGTGGGCGAAGCCCGAGGCGTTCCGACTCGACGAGGGGAACCGTCCGACCGCGGTCGCCGGCGTCCCGCCGAACCCGGGCGACGACGGACAGCGCTGGGGGAACCCCGTCTACGACTGGGATCGGCTCGCCGAGCGGGAGTACGACTGGTGGATCGCGCGGTTCCGGCGGCTGTTCGAGCTCGCCGACGTCGCGCGGCTCGACCACTTCCTGGGGTTCGTGAAGTACTGGGCGATCCCGGCCGACCGCGACGACCCGGCCGCCGGCGAGTGGCGGGAGGGGCCGGGGCGCGACCTGTTCGAGACGGTGGAGCGCGAGCTGGGACAGGCCCCGTTCATCGCCGAGGACCTCGGGTTCGAGGAGCGGGCGATGAACGAGCTGATGGCGGAGTTCGGCTTCCCCGGCATGCGCGTCCCCCAGTACGCCGACTGGTGCGAGGAGGGGAACCCGTACCAGCCGATGCACTACCCCGAGGGCGTCGTCGGCTACACTTCGACCCACGACACGGACACGTGGATCGGCTACTTCGAGGACCTCCCGGAGCGCCAGCGGGACTGCTTCCGGTACAACGTCGGCGCCGACGGCGACCGCGCGCCCGAGTGGGAGATCATCGACGAGGTGTGGGACTCCGAGGCTGTGCTCGCCGTGACGACGATGCAAGACCTGCTCGGGCTCGGCAGCGAGTCGCGGTTCAACGAGCTGGGGACCGTCGACGGCAACTGGGAGTGGCGCGTGACTCGGGACGACCTCGACGACGAGATCGCCGACCGCCTGTGGGAGCTCGCCGGACGGCACGTCCGGTAACGCGGTGTTCGGTGGCATCCTCCCGGACTCGCCACTCTTCCACGTCGCGGTGATCGCCGGAGCGACCGCGGCCATCTGGGTCGGCAGCGGGTGGCTCGAGGAGTCGGCCCAGACGCTCTCCGCGTACTACGGACTGCCGGCCGTCGTGCAGGGCTCGATCGTCGTCGCCGTCGGGTCGAGCTTCCCGGAGCTGGTGAGCGTGCTCGTCACCGCGCTCGTCGGCGTCTTCGACATGGGCGTGGGCGCGCTCGTCGGCTCCGCCATCTTCAACGTGCTCGTCATCCCCGCGCTGGCCGGGATCGGCGCCCAAGGCCCCTTGGAGTCCAGCCGGACGATCGTGTACAAGGAGGCGCAGTTCTACATGATCGCCGTCGCGGCGCTCGTCGTCACCTTCTCGCTCGCGGTCATCTACGTCCCGGTTCCCGCCGAGGCGATCGCGGGCGAGCTGACCCGGCCGCTCGCGCTTATCCCGCTGACGCTGTACGGGCTCTACCTGTTCATTCAGTACCAAGACGTGGGCGACGCCGACATCGAGACGGTGCGCGACGGTGTCGACGTCAGACGGGAGTGGGGGAAGCTCGCGGCCGGACTGCTCGTCATCGTGGTGACCGTCGAGCGGCTGGTCGCGTCGGTGGAGTCGCTCGGCACGACCTTCGGCATCCCGGAGTTCCTCGCGGGCGTCACGATCGTCGCGGCGGCGACGAGCCTCCCCGACACGCTGGTGAGCCTCCGGACGGCGCAGGAGGGGCGCGGCGCGACGAGCCTCGGGAACGTGCTCGGCTCGAACACGTTCGACCTCCTCGTCGCCATCCCGCTTGGCGTGCTCATCGTCGGCCGCGTTGAGGTGAATTTCTCGACGGCCGTTCCGATGTTCGGGGTGCTCACGGCGGCGACGGTCCTGCTGTTCGCGGCGCTCCGGACGGACCTGTCGCTCACGAGCCGCGAGTCGTACATCCTACTCGCGACGTACCTGCTGTTCGTGGCGTGGATGATCGCCGAGACGGTCGGCGTAACGAGCCTCCTGCGGGGGGTGTGAGCGCCTACCGAGTCCGACCGATGATGAAGTAGAGCACGAGGCCCAGCAGCGGCGCGAGGAAGGCGACGATGGCCCAGAGGAACGCGGGCTGGTCGCTACGCTGCTGCGCGTCCGAGTAGATCCAGACGATGATGGCGAGCTGTACGAGCAGCACCAGCAGACCGAACAGGAAGGCGATCCCGCCGGCCAAGGCCTCCTGGAGCAGTATCGGGGACATCGGCCGATATCACTCGGGGGCGTAATAAGTGTCTTTGGGGCCCGGTCCCGCGCCGACCACGAACCGTTTTGGTCCGGCGGCCCTCCGATCCGCGCATGGACCTGCCAGTCGACGCCGAACGACTCCGCGCGGACCTGGAGGCTAACGCGGCGTTCGGACGCGTGGAGTACGACGACCCGGAGAGGCGCGGACGGACGAACCGGACCGGGAGCGAGGCGAACGCGGCCGCGCGAGACCGGCTGGTGGAGCGCCTGGAGGCGGCCGGCCTCGGCGTCGCGGTCGACGGAGTCGGGAACGTGCTCGGAACGTGGGTCCCCGACTCAGCGGACCCGGAGGCTGCTCCCGTCGTGAGCGGGAGCCACCTCGACAGCGTTCCTGAGGGCGGGATCTTCGACGGACCGCTCGGGGTGTACGCCGCCTTGGAGTCCGTGCGCGCGATGCGGGATGCGGGCGTCGAACCCGCGCGACCGGTCGGCGTCGTCAGCTTCACCGAGGAGGGAGGGGGGACCTTCGGGAGGGGCTGCTCGGTCGTCGGTGGCGGCGGGCGAGACGGCCGTCGACGAGGCCCTCGCGTACGAGAGCGACGCCGGCGAGACGCTGGGCGAGGCGCTCGACCGGATCGGCTACCGCGGCGACGACGCGATCGACCCCGCGTCGTGGGCGGCGTTCTACGAGCTCCACGTGGAGCAGGACACCGTCTTGGAGGAGGCGGGCGCCGACGCCGGCGTGGTGACGACGATCACGGGGATCACCCACTGCGAGGTGACGGTCGAGGGCGAGGCGAACCACGCCGGCGCGACCGCGATGGGCGACCGGACCGACGCGCTCGCGGCCGCGAGCGAGTTCGTCCTCGACGTGGAGGCGGCCGCGAACGACGTCGTCGACGAGTCGAGCGTCTCCGCGGTCGGCACCGTCGGGTCGCTCTCCGTCTCGCCGAACGCGACGAACGTTGTTCCGGGCCACGTCGAGGCCGGCGTCGACGTGCGCGACGTCGAGACCGAATCGATGGACGCGATCGTCTCGGCCGCGCGCGAGTCGCTCGCCCGACTGGAGCGCGAACGGGGGGTCGAGACGTCGTTCGACCGCCCCTTCGACGTGGCGCCGACGCCGATGAGCGAGCGCCTCCGAGAGGCCGCCCACGCCGCCGCGGCGGACGTCGAACGGGACGCGCTCGACCTCCACTCCGGCGCGGCGCACGACGCGATGCGCGTGGCCCGCGTCACCGACGCCTCCCTCCTCTTCGCGCCCTCGCGGGACGGGATCTCGCACAACCCCCGCGAGTGGACCGACTGGGAGGACTGCGCGGCCGCGACCGAGGTGCTGGCGGGGGCGCTGACGCGGGTCACGGGCGACGAGGCGTAGCGCGGCGACTCGGGGTCGGATCGGACGACCGGACGTCACAACCGTTTTGCCGGTCGGCTGCGAGCGGCTAGCGTGAGACGTCCACTCGCGTCGCCGCCGTCGCGCTCGGCGTCGTCGCCGCCGCCGTTGCCACGATCGTCGAAACGACGGGCGTCCTCGGCGGCTGGCCCGACCTGGGTGGCTACCCCGCGACGCTCGTCGTCGGGCGGGCGCTGCTCGTTGTCGCCGCGGGGGCGCTGCTGTACGGGTCGTACCTCCTCGCGGTCGGCGTCCTGATGCGGTCGGCGAACAAGCGGCGCGCGTACAACACGCGCAACCTCCTGCGACTCGCCTTCGGCTTCGTGGGGACGATCGCGACGCTCGCGGTGCTGACCGAGAACTGGCTCGGACTCCTGTTCTCGCTCGGGGTCATCGGCTTCGCGGTCACGTTCGCGCTCCAACAGCCCCTCCTGTCGCTGATCGCGTGGGTGTACATCACCGTGAAACAACCGTACGGCGTCGGCGACCGCGTCCGGATCGACGACGCGAAGGGAGACGTGATCGGCGTCGACTTCCTCGTGACGACGCTGTGGGAGATCAACGGCGAGCTCGTCACGACGAACCAGCCGTCGGGACGCGTGGTGACGGTGCCCAACAGCGTCGTGCTCTCCTCGAACGTCGTCAACTTCGGCGGGGGCGGCTCCCCCTACGTGTGGAACGAGGTCGGGGTCCAGGTCGCCTACGAGACCGATCTCGACTTCGCGCGCGAGGTCATGGCCGAGGAGGCGCGCGACCTGATCGGCGACGAGATGGCCGCCGGAATCGCGGCGTACCGGGAGGCGCTCGCAGAGACGCCCGTGGAGCTAGAGGTCCACGATCGTCCGACGGTGAACGTGACGCAGGGCGAGTCGTGGATGGAGCTTCGCGTTCGGTACCTCACGCATCCGCGTCGCGGGCAGCGCGTGAAGAACCGGCTGTACGAGCGGATCCTCGACCGTTTCAACGACGCCCCCGATCGCGTGGCGTTCCCGGTGAGCCGGAGTCGCTAGCGCGGAGGCGACCAAGTCGGCGCCGGGCGGAGACCGGCCGCCGTTCCGTCATGATTTATATACTGTAACTATTCGGTCGTCATCCGGCCGCCGATCCCGACGAAGATGCGATAATACGGAAACGGGCGGTATCGGGCCTATATGGGCCGTTAAATGAGGTGTGTGGTAACTTTAAACACGTCACATTTATATACTCTGGTGACTTACTATTGGTTAACGAATCGGCGAGCCCGGCACCAGTATTTCGGTCGGGAGTTCGATCGGAGAGAACCCATGACAGAAACACGTACGCGCGACTACGGCGGGGAGACGGAGCGAGAACGAACGAATCGAAGCGGAACGACCGAGACGGAATCCGAGGAAACGGAGTCGACGACGGCGGAGCGGACCACGACCTGCCCCGAGTGTAGCGGGAGCCTCATCACCGACACGGAGCACGGCGAGACGGTGTGCGACGACTGCGGGCTCGTCGTCGAACAGGACTCGGTGGACCGCGGGCCGGAGTGGCGCGCGTTCAACTCCGGCGAGCGGGACAGCAAGTCGCGCGTCGGCGCCCCGACGACGAACATGATGCACGACAAGGGGCTCTCGACGAACATCGGCTGGCAGGACAAAGACGCCTACGGCAAGTCGCTGTCGAGCCGGCAGCGCCAGAAGATGCAGCGGCTCCGCACCTGGAACGAGCGGTTCCGCACCCGCGACTCGAAGGAACGCAACCTGAAGCAGGCGCTCGGCGAGATCGACCGCATGGCCTCGGCGCTCGGCCTCCCGGACAACGTCCGCGAGACCGCCTCGGTCATCTACCGCCGCGCGCTGAGCGAGAACCTCCTGCCCGGCCGCTCCATCGAGGGTGTCGCGACCGCGTCGCTGTACGCGGCCGCCCGGCAGGTGGGGAACCCCCGGAGCCTCGACGAGTTCACCGCCGTCTCCCGCGTCGAGAAGATGGAGCTCACCCGGACGTACCGCTACGTCATCCGCGAGCTCGGGCTTCGCGTCCAGCCTGCGGACCCCGGGAGCTACGTCCCGCGGTTCGTCTCGCGGCTGGAGCTCTCCGAGGAGACCCAGCGGCTGGCCCGCGAGCTCCTCGACGGCGCGAAAGAGTCCGGCATCACGAGCGGGAAGTCCCCGGTCGGGCTCGCCGCGTCCGCAGTGTACGCGGCCGCACTCCTCTCGAACGAGAAGGTGACCCAGAGCGAGGTGTCCGACGTGGCCGACATCAGCGAGGTCACCATCCGGAACCGGTACAAGGAGCTCCTCGAAGCGAGCGAGGGGCTGGCGGCCTAACACCGCCGTTCGATCCGTTCTCTCCCTGTCATTTTCTTCCCGCGTTCGAGCGCGTTTGAATAGCCCTCGCCACGTACGCTTTTAACCCGGCCGCGTGTACGGCAGGCCATGGTGGATGCGTTCGTCAGACTGGTCTGTCCGGAGTGTACGAAGGAATGGCAGGACAACCCCGCTGATCTCCAGAGCCTCCGCTCGAACTTCAGCTGCCCCGAGTGTCACGCGACCCGCCGGCTGACGGAGTTCATGCGGACCGAGCGCGACCTCGAGGCGGTCAAGCAGTTCCAGTAAG
>NZ_NHOX01000013.1:0-24933 GCF_002252745.1 Halorubrum sp. Ib24
TTAGAGAAGTACAACGCCGAACCTCTTCGTTTTCAAACTGTTTCAGCCACGTCGATCCGCCGACCGCGGAAACGTGGTTGCAAGCCCACGCCGTCTGGTGGAATCATGCTTAAGTTAACACGACGGCTGCGTTCGCTTACTTCAAACCACCGTCCGTTGACGGGATAAAACCGCGGCAATCAACTTTAATTCGGGCCTAATATTCTCGGTTTTCACACCCGCCCCGGACCAACGCCGAACTGCGATGAGCCGACACACTCGACGTTCGGTCGTGAAGCTCGCAGGCGCATCGATCGCGGCCGCCGCCGTCCCCGCCGTCGCGTCGGCCGAGGAGACCTCGACCTCCGACTGGACCGTCGCCGAGACGCCGGTCGACGGGACCCTCCACGACGTCCGGTACACGGCGACGAACCCGCACGCGGTCGGCGCGGGCGGCGTCCTGATCGAGCGGACGGCGGCCGGCTGGGAGACGGTGTTCCGCGGCGGGCCCACGGGCAACGGCAACGGGCTGTACGGCGCCGCCGTCACCGACGACGGCGAGCGGCTCTGGTTCGTCGGCAACAGCGGCGCCGTCGGCGAGTACGACGTGACGACCGGGAACCTGATCGACCGGTCCAAGCCGACGGGCGCCTCCAACCAGTTCAACTCCGTCGCCGTCACGGGTCCCGCGGGCGACGCGGACGTGTACGTCGTCGACGACTCCGGGCTGGTGTACTACAGCTTCGACAACGGCGAGGAGGGTACCTGGAACTACCTCACGCCCGGTTCCGGCTCCGGGATCCCCGCCGTCGAGTTCTACGGCGCCCGCGCGGGAACCCTGATCGACACGAACGGCACGGTGTTCGGCACCGACGACGGCCCGACGTGGGAGGCGTTCGGCATAGAGAACGCCGACACGACCTTCGCCGGCCTCGACGCCGACGCCCCCGACGACGCGACCGTGGTCGGCGGCGGCGGATCCCTCTACGTCTACGACGGCGTCGAGTGGCGGTCGGACCGGATCGCAGAGGCCGGTCTCAAAGACGTGGTCACGAGCGACGCCGGCGGCGTCGCGGTCGGCGGAAGCGGCACCGTCGTCGGGCGCGATGACGGCGCCTGGGGCGTCGTCGACACGCCCTCCGGACAGAACCTCCGCGCCGTCGCGGCGTTCGACGGCGCCCGCGACTACGCCGTCGGCGCCAGCGGGACGGTGTTAGAGCGGTAAGGTTTCCACTCGGTGACTCGACTCTCAGAAGGGTCACCGAACCATGTGTCTGTCTATACTGGCCACATCTTTTCTAACAGGTAATCCTCTGCAAAATTGATCCGACTATCCTCTTTTTCGGGCGGATCTATTCGCAGAGAGACAGAATCCCCGAACGAATCATCTGACACGAGATACCACTCTTCTTTTTCAGGATTCTTGAGCGAATAATAATCGGCATTATCGCCGCTCGCGTTGAACCGGAGTAGCCCGTTCTCGATCCACGCTGTTTCGACGCAGATTCGGAAGTCCAACTGCTTACTGTGGACCTCTGCCGTCTTTTTATCGCTGCACTCCACGCGGCTGTACGACACTTGCCCCTCTCGCAGTCTACTGATGAACTGGGACAGCTCCGGCGTCGGATCCGTCTGCGAAGTCCCGACGACTACTGGTGGCCAGTTGTTCCCGAACTCGTACTCATCTACTGGATTCGATCTGGTCCCTCGCGTATTCTCGCTGTCTACCCGGAAAGAGATTGATTCATTAAACTCATCAGTATGTACAGACAGCAAATCGTCCAAGCCATCGCAGTATACGAGATGGTACTCTGCGGAATTACTCGGCGTGAACCGGACCCGGCCATTCACGATCCATCCGGTTTCGACTCCGATGTGTTTCACCGTCTGTGTCCACGAACAACAGATTCCGGCTGTCCTCTCTGATCGGATCAATATACACCGAACCCTCTACGCTCTCAAGCGCATCGATAGCTGCAGAGACCGCTGAGTCACCCTCGTTGTGGCCGTCGGGTGGCCACTGGTGATCGAGCCGATAGTCATCAGCCCAATTGATCTGACTGGTCTTTCGAGTAGGCGTGTCGATGCGCAAGTGCATCGAGGTACCAACTTCCTCTGAATCGATAAAATAGGTCTCCTCTGTTTCGTCGCAGTATACGAGAAAGCAGTCGACATCGTCGCCGTACTCCTTGTACACATGCCCGGACGAATTCGTGTGTTGACTTACTCCTTTGAATCGAATTACCCCGTCTTTCAATCGCCCCGTTTTGATCTGTCCGCGCAGCAGACCGCCGTCTGGTTTTTCCAAGATAACGTCGTATCTTTCGTTGTCGCCTACCGGCGTTGATACGCTAATATTGCGCTTCTTCAGTTCCGTAATGACGATTTGTTCGGTGAGATCGCCTTGCCTGTGTGATTCCATATCTGCCGTGATTCGTTATCCCGTTTGAAAGTCATGGGACTTACATTTGTGTATTTGCAAACTATGCCGATCGAACAGCGCCAAACAATTACCAGATTGGTGCGTAAACTGAGTGTGGCCCGAACACGCGCTCTCCTCACCGAAACCGAACGCGAACATCTCAGATCGGAGAAGGCCAGCTCGAACCAGTATCAAGCTGTGTCTCGAATTCGGAACCGAATACACGAAGAACTCCAGACCGATCTAGCGGTTCTCGAAAAACACCATCCAGAGCTGTATAAGGAGCTTGCGCAGATCGTCTGTGACGGCGAAGAGTAGTAGATGGGGCCGCTGAGAGTCGAACTCAGGTCCACTGCACCCAAGGCAGCGAGGATACCACTACCCCACGGCCCCGTACCTGCACATACCCGCATCGGCCGGTAAAGCGTTTCGTTGCGCGGTCAAGGCTGTTCTCAACCGCGGCCGCCCCGCGACGGCCTGCCGCTTCACTCCTCGTCGTCGCGCAGTTCGAGGTCGGCGACGATCTGGTAGGGGTCTGTCCCCTTCCGGATCGCGTCGAGGATGAAGAACGCCTCGTCGGGCGCGAGGAAGTGCCGCGTGACGCCGCGGCCGAGCGGCGTGGGTTCGAAGCCGTCGATGAACTCCCACTCCAGCAGCTTCCCGATCGCGTGTTTCGTCGGCACCTCGCCGATCATCCGGTCGTTGAGCCGCTTGGCCTTCTTGCCGGCGACGACGACGTCGGCCAGCGTCTCCTCGACGGCGGCCGCCTCGTCGTAGTGGGTCGCCACGTCCTCCATCTCCCCTTTCAGCAGGGTGAACGCGACCTCGTCTTCGGTGCGGTCCATGGAGTTGTGGTAGACGCCGTCGGGCTCGACGAGGAGGTAGACGCGCCCGCGGTCGTGGTAGTCCGGCCGCCCGGCGCGCCCGAGCATCTGGGAGAACTCCTGGACGGAGAGCCACTCGATCCCCATCGCCAGCGAGTCGAAGATCACCTGCGAGGCGGGGAAGTCGACGCCGGCGGCCAGCGCCGCGGTGGTGACGACCGCGGAGAGGTCCTGGTTCCCGAACTGGCGTTCGACCTGCTTCCGGCGTTTGTAGTCGAGGCCGGCGTGGTACGGCGCGGAGTCGTATCGGAGCTTCCGGCTGATCTCGTGGCAGCGCCGCCGGGAGTTCGTGAAGACGATCGTCTGTCCGCGGTACCCCTTCGACGACTTCGTGTCGAACTCCCGCTTCACGAGCTTGTCGGCGATCTGCGCCTTCTCACGGCTGTCCGCGAAGGTGACGTGCCGCTCGATGGGAACGGGGCGCTCCTCGTACTCGATGAGGGTCGCCCGGAGCTTCTCGGCGAGCCACTCCGGGTTCCCGACCGTCGCGGAGAGGTAGACGAACTGCGTGCCGCCGTATCCCGAGTGCGTCTCCATCCGATTCTCGCTGTAGTACTTCAGCCGGGAGATGAGGCCGTCGAGCCGGTGGCCGCGCTCGCCCTCCTTCAGCGTGTGGACCTCGTCGATGACGACGTTGCCGACGTCGCCGAGGTCCTTCCCCGTCCGGAGCGCGTGGTCGATCCCCTCGTAGGTGCCGACGATCACGTCGGCGTTCGGGTCGAAGCGGTTGCCGTCGTCGTTCACCCGGGAGGAGCCGACGCGGATCGAGACGTTGAGCCGGTCGCCGTAGCGGTCCCTGAAGTCCTCGTGCTTCTGGTTGGCGAGCGCGACGAGCGGGACTAAAAAGAGGAGCTTCCCCTCCCCCTTCAGCGCTCGGTCGATCCCGGTCAGCTCGCCGACCAGCGTCTTCCCCGTCGCGGTCGCGCTCACGACGAGCTGGTCGTCCCCCTCGAGGAGGCCGTTTCGGACGGAGAGGCTCTGGACCGGGAGCAGCTCCTCGAACCGGCCTTGGAGGTGCGCGGAGAGGTCCGAGTGGAGATCGAGGTCCTCGGTGCGCACGGGGCTCACGTCGTCGACGTTGGCGGAGACCTCGTCGTACTTGGTGAGGTCGGGGTCGAGCCCGCCCTGCAGGAGGTTGACGATCCGATCGAGGTCGCCGGACTCGTAGAGTAGCTCCTCCAACCGCTCCTCGGCGGCGCCCGTGAACTCGCCTTTATACGAGAGCTCCCGTTCGAGCTCTCTGCGGGCGCAGTCCCGGCAGATCAGTTCGTCGTTGTGTTCGACCGCGTTCTCGCTCGTGATCGGCCCGTATCGCCCGTCGTTCGCGCAGCGACGGCAGGTCCGGACGGCCATCGCCTCCAGCTGGTAGCCGTCGAGCATCGCCTCCAGCCGCTTCCGGTTCTCCGGCGACGTCTGCTCGGAGATGCGGATCCGGTCGGCCGCGCGGGCGAGGTCGACGAACTCGTCCGGACGGCGGGGGTGGTCCTCGCCGTCGCGGATCACGCGGAACTTCCCCGGGCGCGGGCCCGCGGAGGTCTCCTTGAGTTCGAGCCGCCCGCGGAGCACCCTGTTCCCGTCCCGGTTCGCGACGACGGTGTAGTCGCTCCGCGCCTCGTGGAGGAACAGCGTCTCGACCTCGGCCAACTGCTGTGACACTGGCCGTCGATACGCGAGGAAGGTATTTCAGGAGTTCGGCTCGCCGTGCGGCGGCTCTCGCGTCACCTCGTCCGGCCGCACGGCTCGGGGCGTGAGAACCGCGCCTCGAAAAAGGCCGGCGGGGTTACGAGACGAGGAGCTTCTCGCCGCGGTCGACCGTGATCCGGCACGGGGGCGAGAGCTTGTTGTACGCGCGCCGGAACGCCTCCTTCACGACGGACGCCTGCTCGACGTCGCAGTAGGCGGTGAAGACGATGTCGTCCGCGTTCAGGCGGGCGGCCGTCCCGACCGGCTTGCCGAACGCCTGCCGCATCCCGTCGGAGACGCGGTCCGCGCCGGCGCCGGTCGCCTGCTTGTTCTCCCGGATGACTTGGTGGGGAAACTTGCGGAGGGTCATCTTGTAGTTGCCCTCGCCGAGCTCCTTGATCAGGTGACGGTTCGCCGAGAGGCGCGCGCTCTCGAGCGAGCCGTGGCGGATCTGGAGCTCCTCCTCGACGCGGAGGCTGATCTGGACGGGGTAGTCGTCCGGCTCGGCGGAGAGGTCGCCCATGTTGTGCTGGGCGATCTTCGAGCCGGGGATCCCGGTGATGTATTCGCGGCGGGTGTACGACGGCTTGTCGATCGTCCGATACATAGAGGCGGGTTTGTCAGACATGGCTACTTGCCCGATGTAGCCCGCGCTGCGGCGATAAACCCTTCGATACCGCGGCGTCGTCGGTTCGTTTCACGGCGCTCGCCGCCTCACTCCTCGGGCGTCGGTTCGAGCGCGACGTGATCGAACCCCCGGTCCGCCAGCCGCTCGGCGGCCCGGTCCGTGACCGAAGGCGCGACGAGGACTCCACGGACGAGGGTCCCGCCGTCGCCGTCGCTGAGCGCGTCGCCGTCGCCGTCGCCGAGCGCGTCGCCGTCGGCGTCGGCGTCCGCCGCCCCCAACTCCTCGCGGAGCGCCCGCACGTACCGCGCGAGCTGGCCGACAGCGTCCGGGCCGACCCGCCGGCGCTTCAGCTCGACGACGACCGGGTTGCCGTCGCCGTCGACGCCGAACACGTCCATCGGGCCGGCGCTGGAGGGGCGCTCGGTCGCCTTCGGCTCGAACCCCGGTTCGACGAGTTCGGGGCGCTCTAGTATCCGGGTCCGGAGGTCCTCCTCGCTGCCGTGGAGCGCGAGGTCGCGCCCGCCGGTGACCGCCATCGCGGAGAGCTGGTGGACCCGGTCGAAGCGGACCGTGAGCGTCTCGTCGGGGTTGGTGCGCGTCGAACGCACCCGGAGCCGCCCCTCGCGGACCGCGGCGTGGTGCTCGGATCCCGGGGGCTGCCAGTTCACGGGCTGGCGTCCCTCGTCGGTGTGCACGAGGGCGGCCCCGTCGGGCTTCAACACGAGCAGGCGGTCGCCGGCGCCGAGGTCGGACGCGGCGCGGCCCTCGTAACTGACCGTGCAGCGCCCGAAGACGCTGATCAGGTCGCCGCGCTCGAAGGCGTCCTCCAACTCCCAGAGGGCCTCGCGGTGGCTCGGGTCGTGGACGCTCGTGACTGTCACTACTACTCGTACGTGGTTGTCGCTCAAAAAGGAAGCGCGGTCGACTGTTTATAAATGATCGGGGATGGATCGGCGGAGAACGCCTCCAAAGCCCCAGCCGCGAAGGCGGGCGCACGCTCGCTGCGCGCCTCACTCGGTCATTCGCTTCGCTCACTCCCTCGCTACGGTGCTTACGTCGCCTGCGCCCGCCTTCGCGGCTGCCCCTTTGAGTCCCACCCGACCACACCGCGACCGCACCACACGCCTCCCCAGCCTCGCGGCTCCCTCCGGTCGCCGCGTCCCTCGCACGCGCTCCTGGTGGCCTGTCGGCCACTCGGAGGCGCGCGCCACCGCACAAATCTGATTATAAACGCCGCCGCCGCGTTAGGTCCCGTGCTCCCAGCTGTCCATGTACTCGCGCTGCGCGTCGCTGAGGGCGTCGTGTTCGACGCCCTCCGCGGCGAGCTTGATCTCGGCGACCTCGCGGTCGAGCTCGTCGGGCACGTCGTGGACGCCGGGCTCGTACGCCTCGCCGTTCGCGGCCAGCTCGCGGACGACGACCGCCTGGACGCCGAAGCTCTGGTCCATCACCTCGACCGGGTGGCCGAGCGAGATGGGCGCGGCGAGGTTGACGAGCCGGCCCTCGGCGAGCACGTTGAGGACGCGGCCGTCGTCCAGCTCGAACCCCTCGACGCCGTCGCGGACCTCGTAGCGGTCGACGGCGAGGTCGTCGAGGTCGTCGAGGTTCACTTCGACGTCGAAGTGGCCGGCGTTGGCCAGCAGGACGCCGTCCTGCATCCGCTCGAAGTGCTCGCGGGTGATCACGTCGCGGTTGCCCGTCGTCGTGATGAACACGTCGCCCTTCGCCGCGGCCTCGGCCATCGGCAGCACCTCGTACCCCTCCATGTGCGCCTCCAGCGCCTTGCGGGGGTCGACCTCGCAGACGATGACGTTCGCGTTCTGGCCGGACGCCTTCTTCGCGACGCCCTTCCCGCACTGGCCGTAGCCGCCGACGACGACGTTCTTGCCGGCCCACGAGAGGTTCGTCGTCATCGCGATGGTCGCGAGCGAGGACTCGCCGGTCCCGTGGACGTTGTCGAACAGCTGTTTCATCGGCGTGTCGTTCACGGCGAAGACGGGATACTTGAGCTCGCCGTCGGCGTCCATCGCGCGCAGGCGGTCGACGCCGGTCGTCGTCTCCTCGGCGCCGCCGACGATGGAGTCGATCAGCTCGGGGTACTCCTCGTGGACGAGCTTCACCATGTCCATCCCGTCGTCGACCGTAATGGTCGGGTCGTGAGCGATGCAGGCGTGCATCGCGTCGTAGTACTCCTCGTCGTCGACGCCGCGGACCGCGTAGGAGGTGATCGACTCGTGGGTGTCGAGCGCGGCCGACACGTCGTCGTGGGTCGAGAGCGGGTTGCACCCGGTGATCGCCACTTCGGCGCCGCCGTCGGCGAGCAGTTCGACGAGGTTCGCCGTCTTCGCCTCGACGTGCATCGCCATCGCGATCGTCTCGCCCGCGAGCGGCTGCTCGTCGACGAACTCCTCGCGGAGCGCGTTCAGGATCGGCATGTGCTGGAGCGCCCAGTCCATCTTCCGGCGCCCCTCCTCCCGGGCCGTCTCGAGGTCCGAGAGGTGCTTCGCCACCGGCGGATACGCGGTTTCGCTCATGCCTCTCGGTTCGCTCACGGCGCACTAAACCCTGCCGACACCGGGTCGCGTTGAAAACGCTGAAAAGGGATCCGCGTCGGTCGCGTCTCGGTTACCGCGTCGCTCGCGCGTCAGTTACGGCGGGCCGTTGCCGTTCCCGTTACCCGGGCCGCCAGCGCCGTCGTCGTCATCGTCGTCATCGTCTTCGTCGTCGTCCGCTTCCTCGTCGTCATCCTCCGCGTCGCTCTCTTCTTCCGCGTCGTCGTCCGCGTCGTCCGCGTCGTCCGCGTCGTCGCCCTCGTCGTCGCCGTTACCGGCGTGCTCCGGGGGACCCTGTTCGCCGTCGTTGCCCTGTCCCGCGTGATCGGGCGCGCTGCCGTTGCCGTTACCGGGCGCGTCGCTCTCGTTCTCGGCGGTGTCATTCTCGGCGTCGTCCGGGCCGCCGGGGCCGCCCGCGTGGTCCGGCGCGTTACCCGGGTTGTTCTCCGTCACGAAGTCCGAGACGGCGTCGCCGATGCCGCCCTCGCGGTCGCCGATCTGCTCGACGAACTCGCGGACGAGCTGTCCGAACGGCCGGTCCTCCGCGGCCCCCTCGCCGGTCGTCAGGTCGACCGTCGTCGAGACGGTGCCGTTCCCGAACTCGGCGGTCACGTCGACCGTGACGTTCTCCTCGGCGGCGGGGAGCGTGACCGTGCCGTTCTCGTCGGTCTCGTAGTCGCGCTCGCCGACGTAGGTGACGTTCTGACCGTCGGCGGTGGTGACGTTCACGGAGGCGTTCTCGGCGGCCTCGCCGTCGTCGGTGACCGTGACGACGGGCTCGCCGTCGGTGTTCTCGACGTCGAGTTCGAGGCCCTCGGGCGCCTCGAGGTCGACCGTCGTCGAGACGGAGTCGTTCTGGTGCTCGGCGGTCACGTCGGTCGTGACGTCCTCCTCGGCGGCGAGGAGCGTGACCGTGCCGTTCTCGTCGGTCGCGTAGTCGCCCGTGCCGGCGTAGCTGGCGTTCTCGTCGGCGGTCGTGACGTTCACCGAGGCGTTCTCGACCGCGGTGTCGTTGTCGGTGACCGTGACGACGGGCTCGCCGTCGGTGTTCTCGACGTCGACTTCGAGGCCGTCGGGCGCCTCCAGATCGGCCGTCGCGGAGACGGAGTCGTTCTCGGCGGTGGCGGTCACCTCGACCGTCACGTCCTCTTCGGGGACGGGGAGGTCGACGGTGCCGTTCCCGTCCGTCTCGTACTCGCCCGCTCCCGCGTACGACTCGTTCTCCGCGTCGACCACGCTCACGTTGACCGTGGCGTTCTCGACCGCGGTGCCGTTCTCGTCTGTCACCGTAACCGTCGGCTGCTCGCCGTCGTCGTCGACGGCCACTTGGAGGTGGCCGTCGGCGGCGGCGACGCCGGTCATCGCGCCGAGCGCGACGACCGCGACCAGTAGGATGGCTGTCGTGCGTTCTCTCATGTCCACCTGAGGCCACTGGCCCTTTACATATAAATAGAGAGTTCAGTTAAGCCGGTTTAAACCGGATTTTATCCGACTTAGCGGCTCTGTGTCGGTAGTTTTGTGTTTCACCGGCACTTCGGCGGTAATCGGTCCATATTGCCTCCGATCCGAGCGCCGATGACGCCGGTCCGCGGCTCGGACGCGGCTCGGACGCGGCTCGGACGCGGTGCGACCGCGCTCGCTATTCGCTGGTGTGCTCGCTTCGTCGCGGCGCTCCCGTTCGTCGACGCGATCGCTATTGGTCGACGCGGTCGACGAGGTCGGCGGCGGCCTCGGCCGCGCGCTCCTGAACCGCATCGGCGTCGAGCGTCAGCACCTCTCGGTCGCGCATCAACACCTCACCGGCGCAGACGGTGTGCCTCACGTCGCTCCCGCGCGCCGCGTACGCGAGGTGCGAGACGGGGTCGTGGACGGGCGTGAGGTGCGGGGCGTCGAGGTCGACGACGGCGAGGTCGGCGGCCGCGCCCGGCTCGATCCGCCCGCCGGGGAGGCCGAGCGCGTCGGCGCCCGCCGCGGTCGCCATCTCCACGACGGCCTCGGCCGGGACCGCGGCGGCGTCGTCCGCGGCGAGCTTCCCGAGCATCGCGGCGTCGCGCATCTCGTCGAAGACGTCGAGGTCGTTGTTCGAGGCCGCCCCGTCGGTGCCGAGCGCGACCGTGACGCCCGCCTCGCGGAGCCGCTGGACGGGGGCCATCCCGCTGGCGAGCTTCATGTTCGAGGCCGGGCAGTGGACGACCGCGGTCCCCGCGTCGGCGAGCCGATCGATCTCGGCGTCGTCGAGGTGGACGCCGTGCGCGAAGAAGTCCTCCGGGCCGAGCGCGTCGAGGTCGGCCGCGTACGCGACCGGGCGCTCCCCGCGCTCGTCGACGATCGGGTCGACCTCGTCGACCGTCTCGTTCGCGTGGAGGTGCACCGGGACGCCGGCCTCGCGCGCCGCCGCGACCCCCTCGCGCAGGAGCTCCTCGCCGACCGTCGTCAGCGAGTGCGGCATGAACGCGGTCCGGATCCGCCCGTCGGCGGCGCCGTCGAGCTCGCGGGCGACCGCGAGGCTCTCCTCGACGTCGGCGCGGGCGTCGGCCTCCCCCTTGCCGACCGTCACGACGCCGTGCCCGAGCCGCGCGCGCAGGGCGGCGCGGTCGACGACCTCGGCCACCCGGTCCATCGCGAAGTACATGTCCGCGAACGCGGTCGTCCCCGAGCGGATCATCTCCAGCGCGCCGAGCGCGGCGCCGGCCTCGATGTCGTCGTCGGTCAGTTCGGCCTCGGCCGGCCAGATATCCTCTCGGAGCCATGCGTCCAGCGGCTTGTCGTCGGCGTACCCGCGGAGCAGCGTCATCGCGGCGTGCGTGTGCGCGTTGACGAGCCCGGGGATCACGAGCGACCCCTCGGCGTCGAGGGTTTCGTCGGGGGCCGCCGGCGCGTCCCCCGCGCCCGGGGCCGCGTCGTCTCCCACCGCGAGGATCCGTCCCGCGTCGCTGTCGATCGTCACGTCGGCCACGGTCACCGAGCCGTCCGGGCGGAGGACGCGGCCGCCCGTCACGCGAAGCGCGTTCATACGGACCGATTCCGGCCCCCGAACCAAACGGCTTCGGTTCGAGAACGACGGGGTGGGCGGGGGTCGGCCGTCTCCCCCGACTCCACGCCCGCGACGGGCTTACGCCGCTTCGGCCCCTCCGTTCACGAGTGACCGTCGACGTCCACGCGCACACGTCCTACTCCGACGGGTCCGGGATCCCGCTCATGGTCGACGCCGCCGAGGCGGCGGGGCTCGACGCCGTCGGGTTCGCCGACCACTGCAGCCTGAGCGAGGCGTGGCGCGACGAGCGCCTCTTGTGGAACCGCAACTTCGACCGCACGCACGAGCGCCGGCGGGAGGCGCTCGCGGTCGCCGCCGACCGGACCGATCTGACCCTCTACGACGCGGTCGAGATGGACTACGAGCCCGAGTTAGCGCCCGCGATCGGCGACTTCCTCGCCGCGGCCGACTTCGACTACGCGATCGGCAGCGTCCACTACGTCGCCGGGAAGCAGGTGTTCCCGTTCGAGTCGTTCGACGACGCGAGCGACGCCGAGCGCCGCGCGTTCGTCGACGATTACTACGACGCCGTCGTCTCGCTCGTCGGGTCGGGGCTGTTCGACGTGCTCGCGCACGTCGACCTCGTGGAGAACCACCCCGCGCTCCGCGGGCTCACGACCGCCGCCCACCGGGACCGGGTCGCGGCCGCCTGCGCCGACTCCCGGACCGTTCCCGAGATCAACGCCGGCAGGGCCGGCGACCGCGGCGAGTTCGACCTGTTTCACCCGACCGATCCGTTCGCGGAGGCGTTCCGCGACCGCGGCGTCCGGTTCGTCGTGGGGACCGACTCGCACGACCCCGAGGACTTCGCCGACCGGGTCCCGCGGCTGGAGCGCTACCTCGACGAGACGGGGATCGAGCCGCTTCCCGTCGAGTCGCTCTTGGGAGATCCGCCGACGGCCACCGAGTAACGCCGCTACCCTCCGAAGCCTCTTAGGCCGCTGCCGCCGCAGTACGGACATGGCAAGCGACGCTCAGCAGGCGTGTTTCGAGGCCGGGATCAAGTTCGGCTCGCTGTACCACCAGTTCGCCGGGACGCCGGTCAGCCCGTCGAGCACGCGGAGCTTGGAGGCCGCGATGGCCGAGTCGATCGAGAACCAGCCGTTCTGCGAGTCGGTGACCGTCGACATCCACGACGACCGCGTCGCCGACGCGATCGACCACGAGAACGGCTACACGGAGCTCACCGGCTCGCTGATCGACGTCGAGATGCGGATCGAACACGAGGGCGTGACGGTTCGCACTCAGATGACGATGGCCGACGGCTACCCGCTGATGGAACTCGTCTCCGTCGAGGGGGACTGATCCGTTTCGTCGAGGGGGACTGAACTGTCCCGTTGAGGCCCAATCCGTCGATTCACTCCGCCGAGTCCACGCCCCGAATCGTCCCGACGCCCTTGCTCGACCCCTCGCGGAAGACGAACCGCTGGCCCTCCTCCACGAGGTAGGGCCGGAACTTGAACCGGACCCGCGTCTGTCCGGTGTCGCCGGGCAGGAGCCGGCCGCCCTCGGGCGCGAAGACGGCGGCCTCGGAGACGGTCTCCACGTGGACGACCGGCTCGTACCCCTCCTGGATTCTGGTCGGGTGGTTCAGCACCATCACCTCGGCCTCGAACTCGCGGACGGGGTCGGGGTCGCTCTCGCGCGCCACCAGGGCCATCCCGCGCTCGATCTCCGCCTCGTCGACCCCCTTCAGCGCGATGCCGACGATCCGGCCGGCGCTCGCCTTGTCGACCCGGTGGTAGTGCATCTCGATCGAGCGCGCCTCCACCTCGCGGAAGGAGCCGTCGGCCATCGGGCCGAGGAGGAGCTCGTCGCCGGCCTCGACGGTGCCGGAGTTGACCGTGCCGGACGCGACGGCGCCGACGCCGGTCACCTTGTAGCTCCGGTCGACGTACATCCGGAACTCCGCGCGCTCCGGGGTCGCCCGCTTCGGAAGCGTCTCGAACAGTCGGTCGAGCGTCCCGAGCCCGTCCTTCGTCACCGCGCTGGTCCGGAGGAGCGGCACGACGCCGTCGCCGACCTCCGCGACCGCCGCGTCGATCCCGTGGCGGTCCACGAGGAGGGGGGTCTGCCCGGCGTCCCGTAGCATCGACTCGGCCTCGCGCTCGACCTCGGCGACCCGGTCGTCGCTCACGGCGTCCGCCTTCGTGATCGCGACGATCGTCGGCAGCTCGGTCGCCAGCAGGATGCCGAGGTGCTCGCGGGTCGTCTTCGTCGGCCCGTCGTCGCCGGCGACGACGAGGAGCCCGTAGTCGAGCTTCTGGCCGACGAGCCCGCGGATCGTCGTCCGCAGCCACGGCTCGTGGCCGACCGTGTCGACGAAGGAGACGAGTCGGTCGGCCTCCTCGACCATCCGCGCGCGGTCGGACTTGCGGTGCGGGTTATCCATCCGGACCGGCTCGCCGCCCGCCTCCTCGAAGCCGTAGACGGCGTACGACAGGTCGGCGGAGAGCCCCCGCTCGACCTCGTGGGGCTGGACGTCGAGGAAGCCGCGCGTCCCGCCCTGGCCGTCGTCGGCCCGCCCGGTCACGAGGGTGCCGACGAGCGTCGACTTCCCGTGGTCGACGTGGCCGGCCGTGCCGACCACGAGGTGGTCGTCGTCCGTCTCGAACATCCCGCCGTCGCGGAGGGTCGCGAGACCGACGAGTCCCTCCGAACCGCCGTTGCCGGCCGAGCCGGCGCTCCACGTCTCCACGTCGGCGATGTGGGCGTCCGCCTCGTCGGCCAACAGCGAGAGGACGTCCATCGTCTCGGAGAAGGTCTCGGGCGCGATCCCGGCCAGCCCGCCGTCGTCGGTGACGCCGAGGACGTACGTCGCCTCGCCGTCGCCCGAGAGCACTCGGTGGCGGAGCTGGGCCACGAGCGACTCCATGCGTCCCTCCGCCAAGTGGACCTCGCGTGTCAGCCGCTCTTTGAACTCGATCGCGCCGCCGTCGCGCTCGCCGCGCTCGATGGCCCGCCGTAACGCGGACCGGTCAGCGCTCATACACGCTCGTAGGCGACAGCCGGGCTTAACGGTTTTCGTGCGATCCGTCCCCACGTCACGTGATCGCTCCCGAGCGCTCGGGAGCGCTCCCGAGCCGATACACTCAGGTCAGTTCGGAATGCTGATTTACGTAACAAGATGAGTTTGGATCGCATCTCGGCCGACTCTGGGGCCGACCCGTTCCTGGCGCGGCTGGCGATAAAAGCTCCCTCTCCGATCCTCGCGGCGGAGGCCGACAGCGGCACGGTCGTCGCGGTCAACGAGGCCGCGACCGAGCTGTTCGGTCGCGACCGCTCGTCGCTCGTCGGCATGCACCAGACCGAGCTTCACCCGCCGGAGGCCGAGCAGAACGTGCGCGAGGGGTTTCAGGCGGTCCGAGACGCGGGACGGGAACGCGCTTCCGGCGAGGCGGCGGAGCCGGTCACGATCCTGCGTGCGGACGGGTCGACGGTGCCCGTCGACGTGCGGTCGACGCCGTTCACGCACGCCGGCACGGAGTACGTGCTCGGCATCTTCACGGACGCGAGCGAGCGGGTGGCGCACCTCACCCGGGTCGAACGGCAGGCGACCGCGATGGACCTCACGACATCCGGCATCGCGCTGCTGGACGCGGACGGCACGTACACGTACCTCAACGACGCCCACGTCACGATGTTCGGCTACGACGACGCCGACGAGCTGCTCGGCGGGACGTGGCGACAGATCTACGCGGACGATGTCATCGAGCGGATCGAACGCGAGGTCCTCCCGGTCGTCGCGGAGACGGGATCGTGGGACGGGGAGCTGGTCGGCGTCAAGCGGGACGGCACGCCGATCACGCAACGCGTGTCGCTCGCGCAGCTCCCCGACGGCGGGATCACCTGTGTCAACCTCGACCTCACCGAGCAGGAGCGCCGGCTCCGCCGCCTCGGTGAGACGCGGTCGCTCGCCGAGACGCTGATGACCGCGGACGAGTACGAGGACGTGATCGACACCGCGATCGAGGGGATCGCGGAGATCATCGACCGACCGTTCTCCGGCTACTGGGCGGACGGCGCCGCCGAGACGGACTCCGCCGGGCCGAGCGCCCCCGACGACGCCCTCGTCCCGGTGTCCGTCTCCGACGAGGGGGCGTCGATCGTCGACGACGTGCCGCGATTCCGCCCGGGCGAGTCGCTCGCGTGGGACGCGTTCGACGCCGGGACGCCGGCGTACTATCCCGCCGTCGCCGCGGAGCGCGGGGTCCATAACTCGGCGACGCCGATCAGCACGGAGTTCATCGTCCCCGTCGGCGACGACGGCGTGTTCATCGTCGGGGCGCGGGAGTCGGACGCCCTCGACGAGGACGAGCGCGAGCTCATCCTGATCGTCACGCAGTACCTCCGGACGGCGATCGAACTCGTCGCGCAGCGCCGACAGCTGCGCGCCGCACGCGACCGCATCGAGGCCGAGCGCAACCAGCTCGAACGCGTCATCAACACGGTCCCGCAGCTGATATTCGCGAAGAACACCGACGGCGAGTTCCTACTCGCGAACGAGGCGGTCGCCGAGGCGTACGGCACCACGGTCTCGGACCTGATCGGATCGACCGACGCCGACTACGCGACCGACCCGGACGAGGCGGACGCGTTCGCCGACGACGACAGGCGGGTGATCGAGACCGGCGAGCCGCTCCATCGCACCGAGGAGGCCCTGACCGACGCCGCGGGCAACGAACGCGTGTTGGAGACGTGGAAGATCCCGTTCTCTCCGGTCGACGGCGAGGGAGACGCGGTGCTCGGCGTCGCCAACGACATCACCGACCTCACCGACGCGCGCGACGAGCTCGACCGTCAGCGCCGGCTGACGAACCTCTACGCCGTGAGCAACCGCGTGTTCCAGGCGACGGACCCGCAGGACGCGTTCGACGCCTGCGTCGAGGCGGTCGCCGACGTGGTGACGGCGGACGAGCTAGCGATATACGACCGCGACACCTCGGAGGGGGAGCTGGTGCGGCTGGCGACCGCGGGCGACGAGGTCGCCCCGCCCAGTCGCCGACGCATCGAGCCGGGCGAGACGGACCTCTGGCGAGCGTTCAGCGAGCCCGAGACGTGCTGGCTCCCGGCCGACGCCGTCGTCGACTCGGCCGACGCGGCCGGGAAGCAGGCGCTCGCCACGCAGCTCGGCGACACGAGCCTGCTGAGCGTGGTCGTCGACGAGCCGAACGAGTCGCTGGAGTCGTTCATCCGGGCGGTGAGCCAGCAGGTCTCGGCCGCGCTCACCCAGCTCCGCCAGGAGACGTCGATAGCGGGCCTCTCGAACGACGTCGCCAGCACCCGGCGACAGGCGAACCGGCACAGGGACCTGCGGGAGGGCGTCGTCGACGCCGTCGAGACCATCGCGACGGCGGAGACGCCGGCTGCGGTGCGCGAAGCGATCGTCGACGTCGGCGGTCGGGTGGCGGAGTACGCGTTCGTCGGCACGTACGACCCGGCCGCAAAGCGGGTCGACCCGGTCGAGGTGACCGAGCCGGGCGGACCCGCGAAGCTGTACGAGACCGACGAGCAGTCGTTCCCCGCGGTCGTCGCCGCCACGCGCGACGAGCGGCAGCACGCCGTGGACGGGCAGGCGACCGCGGCCGGTCACGGCGAGTGGATCAACCGGCTGCTCCACTTCGGCTACCGGGAGTCGTTCGCGGTTCCGGTGAGCCACTACGGGACCGTCCACGCCGTCGCCGAGTTCATCAGCACGGACGCCGAGCGCTTCGCCGAGCCGGAGCGGCGCGCGCTCGGCGCGGTCGCGGACGCCGCCGGGATGCGCCTGTCGACGCTCGAGTCCGCCACCGCGTCGAACGCGCCTATCGCCTTCGCCCTGGAGTGCCGGCGGCCGTCGCCGCTCTTCCCCGGCCTCCCGGCGGACGGCTCGATCGCCGTCGAGCACGTCGCGATGACCGGCGGCGAGAGCTTTCACCTGACCGGCCGCGTCGACGGCTACACCGAAACGGCGTTCCGCGACTACGTCGCGGCGACGCCGGGCATCGAACTCGACGGCGTCGACGCCGTCGACCGCGACACCCACGAGGTCGCCGTGCGGATGCGGGACACGCCGGACCGCTCGCTGGCCGCCGTCCGCGACGTGCTCGCCGGGACGGACACGCGGCTGCGCGGCGTCCGTTCCCGCCCGGACGCCGACGTCTTGGCGTTTCGGACGACGGACCCGACGGTGATCGGGCGGGTCCGGGCGGCGCTGGTTCCCGTCTCCGACTCGTGTCGGCTCGTCTCGAAGCGGCACGTCTCCGAGCCGTCCGGGGGCCCCGACGGGTCGACCGGGGAGCCGGACCTGACCACCCGCCAGCGAGAGATCGCGGAGACGGCGCTCCGAGAGGGGTACTACGACGATCCGCGCCGCATCAGCGGCACCGACCTCGCTGACCGATTCGACGTGTCCTCGTCGACGCTCCACCAGCACCTCCGCGCCGCGGAGTCGAAGATCATGCGCGGCTTCTTCGAGTGACGGCCGCCAGCCGACCGCGGCAACTCACACGGACATATTCGGTATCACACCGGCCTGCCACATATCTTCGGACGTAGAACTATCGGCGATACTACGACAATAGCAGGTATGAACCCCGCTCGAAACGGCGCGGTGCGAACTCCTGTGGCGCCCCTCACACGGGCAGTGTCGACCGGGGGTGAGGATCGGTGAGCGCCGACGGATCCGAGCTGCCGACGCTGGTGTACGAGTACCTGAACCGCTCTACTGACCCCCTCGCGAGCGCGGCGGGCGACGACCGGTCGTCGTGGGTCCACCCCTCCGTCTCCGTCAACGAACGGGGGGACGACCTGGTCGAGAGGCTGCTCGCCGCCGAGCGACGCCCCGGAGAGGTGTTCGAAGCCGTGTTGAACCCCTCTCCGGAGACGGTCACGCCGGCCTTTATCGCCGACACCGCCGTTCAGTACGACGACGTCGTCGGCTTCGCGGCGCCGAGCTCCCAGCTGTACGACGACCTGTTCTACGCCGTGTACGAGGCGATGGCGGAAACGGGCGCGGTGTTGACGACGAAGTACCCGCGTCACGAGGTCTACGGCCGACTCTCGGCGATGGACCCGCTCGTCATCGACTCGACGCCCGGCGCGGAGGCGGACGGCGGCGTCGACATCGCGACGAGCGACGCGGGGTCGGTCCGGTGCGGCGACCTCACGTCGCTCGGGGTCGCCGCCGAGCGCGCGACGATGCGGCTCGCGACGGACGACCGACCCGGGACCTTCGCGATCGCGACGATGACGCAGCTGCTCGCGCACCACGACGCCCGCACGCTCGACAGGTTCCTCCACGAGCTGGTCGGCCAGTGGCGCAATCAGGGCGTCGGCGGACTCGTCCACCTGCCGCCGACAACCGACGTCGACGGCGCCGACCGGTTCGGGGCGGCGCACCTCGATTACGTCATCGAGATACGAACCGGCGACGGCCAGATCGAGGCGCGCGTGTCTGGGAAGCAGGACGTTGCTCCCACATGGCAGGTGGTTGGCTCGGCGCCGTGCTCGGATAGCGAAGCGTCGGTCCGGTTGGTGGACCGACAGCTCTCCGGGACAGCCGACGAAGGTGGCGGCGAGTCTACCTCGGAATAGCACCCGGCGAATCCGGGCCACGAGCCGGCCTCGATCGCTGGATTTCGGCTCGCTGATCTTCGTCGTGAGGCCGCGCTTTGTTCGTCGACCACCCCATACTCCTCGCGGTTTGTACAGTACGCTCTTTAGGCCATCCGGCTGGGTTCGACCGAAGCCGGGTTGCGGTTTGCTGACGCCGTCGGAACGCGAAGCACGACCTCGGTACCTGTGTCGGTCACGTCGACGTCGACCTCCCCGCCAAGCATCGAAACTAACATACGAATCAGCCAGATCCCGAGCGCGGAACCGTGCTGTAACGGCGTCTCTTCGCCGGTGACGAGTACCCCCCGCTCGATATCTGGCATGCCAGGCCCGTCGTCAGTCACGACGATCTGGAGCCAGCCGTCGTCTGCCTGTCTCACCGATACGTTGACGTGCGGGTCTTCTCTGTCTCCTGCGGCCACCGCGTTCTTTATCACCTCGGTAAGCGGGTGTGTAAGCCATCGTGAGACAGTCCCGTCGGTCGCGTCGACAGAGACGGCGATCGTTGCGTCCGAGTGGTCATCCCGTACCGCCGTCGCGGCCTTTTCAGTGACCTCAGCGATGTTAACGGTTGACTCGTCGTGTGGTATCTCCCGTATCGCGCGATCGATCACCTGCATTTTGTTCGTAAGCCGTTCCCATCCGTCGAATATACGCGTCAGTCGGCGGAGGTGATCTTGACGACAGTCAGCGTCCGGTTCCTCGGCGAGCATCGTTGTCCATCCCACGAGCTTGTTTAAATCGTTGCGGACGTTGTGTCGGACGACCCGCTGGAACACCTGTAAATGCTGTCGCTGTCGCGTCTTCACGGTGATATCCTTCCCCTCAACGGCGATCAGCGTGATTTCACCAGCGGCGTTACGAATTGGCTTGAACGACACGTCGATGCGTGCGAGACCATCTGGACCCTGTAGTTCTCCTTCGGTCTGGACGAGTTCACCGTCACCCGCGCGGTTGACCGCCTCAGAAACCGTGAGTCCGTGGTTCGGGTCAAGGCTCAGCCACGGGAATTTGTCTATCGGTTCACCAACAATTGCCGACCGATCAACACCGATGCGTGCGACCAGCGTATCGTTCACGTCAGTCACGGTTTTATTGGGGCGGACTAACGCGGTAAGCTGGTGTGGGCTGTTAAACACAGCCTCCAGTCGCCGAGTGTACTTCTCGCGTTCAGAGATATCAATAAACAACACATCGGTACCGACGACTTCGTCGTCAACGGTGCGTGGGATCGCCCGTAACAGACACGGGACCGTGTCGCCGTCCGTCGTCACGAGCGTGCGTTCTGCGACGGTGAGATCACCGCTAAGCGCGCGTTCGTAGCCGTCTGACTGGAGTGAATCAGTCGAGCTATCGTCATAAAACTCACTGAGCGGCTGTCCAACCACCGCTTCGCGCTCGCACCCCAGCGCGTCGGAAAACGACCGGTCACAGGCCTCAATGACTGCTTCGCCGCCAACGGCCCGAGTTTGAACGAACAGCAGCGGGCCCTGATCAAACAGTTTCGACGCCCATTTCACACGCTCGGAGCGCTTCGTCGCGTCCCGCCCCATCGCCAGCACACTGGCAGAGCCATCACCCGCATCACTCACAACGGTGTGTATATCTATCCACGTGACTTCGCTGTCATCCGTCCCGATTCGTATCGTCTCAGCAGCCGGGTCACCGGTCTCGATCGGGCGCCGCAGGGCGTCAGCGGCACGTTCGCGGTCCTCCGAATAAACTACTGCTTGCCATTCGTCTATCGTCGTCGGGCTCGCTCCGACCGTCTCTCGTAAAGTGGCGTCCAACGTGACTGTGTTGGTACTGAAGTCCCACTCACCGATGCCCGTCTCCGTCCCGCTGAGGACGAGTTCCAGCCGCTCAGTCTGGTCTCTGAGCTCTCTGATCCGCCGTCGTTGCTCAGTAATATCGTGTTGAACCCCGATGTAGTTTGTCACGATTCCGTTTGCGTCTCGAACCGGCGTCACGGAGAGCTTCGCCCAGTACGGTTCACCCTCCGCGGTGTAGTTTCTCAGCTTAGTCGTTATCGGTCGCTCGGTTTCGATCGCCGTACGGATGCGCTTTGTCGTCTCCGAATCTGATCCGGGGCCCTGGAGGAATCTCGGGTTTCGGCCGAGAGCCTCTGACCGCTCGTATCCGGTTAGCTGTACAAACTCCTCGTTGACGTACACCAACGGGTTCCCCGGTTGGGTCGGGTCCGTAATCTGGATGCTGGTCCCTGCTTCGTCCAGCGCCCGCTCTTTTAATGCGAGTTCGTGTTCCCGCGCTTCACGATCGCTCACGTCACGCACCGTACAGACCATTCGGGATGGGGTGACCATCGTCAGGGACAGCTCCGCCGGGAACGTCGTTCCATCTGGCCGACTTCCCGTTACTCGCCCCTGCCAGTGACCATCGCGTTCGAGCGCGTCGAAAGCTTCCTTCTCGATCCGTGCCGCTTCATCCGCAGCGTATAGCTCTCGCCAACTTCGACCGAGCAACTCCTGTTTGCTGTCGAATCCGTACATGTCGACGTGCGTCTGGTCGATATAGACGTACGACTCGTCGTCAAGAATGGCGACGCCATCGGCGGCGTCCTCAATCGCTTGTTGAAACGCCCCGAGGCGAATCTCAGAGGCGATCTCGCCTGTCGGCTCACGTGTCTGGGAGCCAATGCGGTCGAGTGCCGCGGCCAGTAACTCCGCTGCTCGCTCTAGGACATCGCGGACGGCGGCCCCGTCCAACGCGGTCGCAGCGTCGCGGTGACCCCATCCAACCGACAGCACACGCTCGGGACCGATCGGAACGAACAGTTCCTCACGCGGCAGCCAGCGGCTGTCATCCGGTGCGATTGGTCCGGCCACCCCGTCGGTTCGAGCCGGCGCATCAGTCGTGAAACATCGCTTGATAAGAGCTGCGTCCGGTGGGGGTGTTCGGCCCGGCCGACCGATATGACGTTCGGAACTAAACGCCGGTTGGGACGGCTGTTCCGGCGGTTGGGCGTTCTCAACGCTGCTGTCGCGCTCGTTGTGGTTTCGCCACACGGTAATCGCTGCGTCTCCCAGTGCGGCACGGATCGCGGTCAGTGTCCGATCAACAGCGCCGCCTACTGTCTCTTCCCGGTTGAGGTCGACGCCGAGGTTGAACAGCGCGTCCTCGGTCACCTCGTCACCGCTCGTCATCGACCCGTGTTGCCAGCGGTTCAGTCGAACACGGCCGAGCGGTCAGGTCATCGATCAATGTCTGAATGGCCCAGAGCCGCTCCACCACTGCCCAGAGCGGGTCGACGAGTTCACTGTCCGACGCGTTGGTAGCGGCGGTCCAGACGTGTTCTTCAGCCTCGGCGAGTGCCGTTGCCGCCACTTCGAGAGCCGCTTCGGTCGACTCCCGTGCGCGTGCGTCCGCTGAGAGTCCGTAATGCAATGGCCGTGAGCGGAACGCGTCGGCGTCGATGACCTCGATCAGCTCGTCGTGCGTCATCGTCACGAACACGTCGTCGTACCGGAACGACAGCGTTCCCTCTTCGAGACGCGTCGCTGAACCGCCCGGCCCGCCGAAGAGGAGGTTTATGCCATCGGGGCTGACGTACCTATCGAGGCGTCGGAGCTCGTCGCCTTCCGTGTTTTTGAACGCCGAGACCGCATCGAACATTGCGTCGAGCGCGGATGGTGCACTCGCCGCGTCGAACCGAGTAACTGACACGTCCGAATTCATGCCGAATAATTTCACCGAATCAGTATGTCACGTTTCACGGAATAATCCGCTTCCCGCGGGCGATACCGAATATGTACGCGTGTGCGGGACTCGACGGCCGTTCAGCTCTCCGTCTCACGCGACCGGACGAGGTCGTCTGCTCGGCCTCACACTCGGCCCGGTCTCCCACCGACGTCCTCCGAGCGGCGACCTGCGTGACTCGCTGTCCTCACCGAGTCACGCGCCGTGCCTCTGACAGCGTTCCCCGTTCCGGGGATCGCGTCGACCGATATTCCCGGTCGACATCCGTATATCAGCAGATAGGATGATAAGTGGTATGACAGAAATATCAGGTAATGGCCTCTGTGACCTCACATTTTTGCTGCGCTCGCCAGAGCGCACCGCGTGCACCACGCGCCTACCGCGCCGCCGGCCGTACCGCGTTCCTCTCGTACCGTCGGCCGCTCCGCGCGCCTCGGCTCGCGGCGTCCCCGCTGACGCCGCGCGCCCGCCCGACGGGGCGTCACGGACTGCGGCTCTCTCGGCCCGTTCGTCCCGGATTCGACGCCCCGATAGCGCTCCGCGAATCGCGTCCTCGGCGGAACAATTATCAATTAATACAATATAGTTATTAATGCACAATGGTGTCTTTCGAAGACATCGCCGACCGGGCGAACGGCGATCGGGTCCCGCTGTCGACCCGCGAGCGGGCGATCGGCGGCGCCGGCGTGCTCGCGCTCGTCGCTCTCTCGGCGCTCGCGCTCGCGACCGACGTCACGTGGAAGCTACCTGCGATCTCGTGGGTGGCGTTCGGTGCGATGGCGCTCGGCGCGCCGCTGGGCGCCCGGGCGGCGGCGGCCGATCACCCGCTCGAACCGGTCTGGGGGTACGGGCTGGCGAGCGGCGCGATGGTGACGAGCACGGCGTTGTTTCTGATCCCGCAAGCGCTCGCCCAACACGGGCGCTTCGGTAGCCTCGGCATCGCCGTCGGCTTCCTGGCGGGGTACGCCGGTCACTCGCTCGGACACCGGTTCACGCACCTCGATCTCCCGGTCGACCACACGGCCGCGGAGCTGACGGTCCACGCGCTCGCGGCCGGCGCGATCATCGGCGCCATTTACGGCGCGATGCCGTCGCTCACGTCGCTGCTCGGTATCGCGCTCGTCTCGCACAAGGCGCCGGCCGGGTACGCCGCGGCGCGCCGCCTCGCCGGGCGGGACCGGTCGGTCGCCGTGCTCGCGCTCCCGGCGGCCGCCGTCGGCCTCATCGCCCTCCCGGTCGCCGCGGTCGGCGTCACCCCGTCCAGCACCGTCCGCGGTCTGCTGTTCGGCGTCGGGGCCGGCGTGTTCCTCCACGTCGCCGTCGATCTGCTGTCCGAGTGCACGGCCGGAAGCGAGACCTGCCCCGCGGACGCCGCGGCCGACGGACACCGCCTCCGCGACCGACTCCGCACTCACGCGGCCGTCAGCTCCGTCGTCGGCGGGACCGCCGTCGTCCTCGGCTGGCTCCTGATCGGCTGACGGCTCCGCCCGCGGCGCCCCGGTCGCGCCCGGCTCACTCCCCGGTCAGGTCCACGTACGTCCGCCGGACCGTCACGGGCGTCACGTCGGCGACGTCGGCCGCCTCCCGCTGCGTGCAGTCGGCGCCCAGCTCGCGGGCCGCGGTGTACAGGCAGGCGGCGGCGACGCCGACCGGGTTGCGGCCGTTCGCGATCCCCTCTTCCACGGCGCGCTCCGCGAGCTCGCCCGCCCGCCGCTCCACGTCGGCCGCGCAGCCGAGGTCGCTCGCGAACCGCGGGAGGTACTCCGCGGGTCCGGTCGGCCCGATCGGGAGCCCGAGCTCTCGGTTCATCGCGTCGAAGGCGGCCTGGTGCTCGTCCTCGGTCGCCTTCGCCTCGGCGCACACCTCGCCCACCGTGCGGGCCACGTCGGCGGTTCGGCAGGCGACGTAGACGCAGGCGGCGGAAAAGCCCTCCAGCGACCGCCCCCGCAGCAGGCTCTCGTCCTGCGCCGAGTCGAACAGCGCGCAGGCCGCGTCGCGGACGCTGTCGGGGAGCTCCAAGACGCCGGTCAGCCGACGGATCTCGGTGTACGCGTACACCTTGTTGCGGTCGCGCTTCGTCGAGATCTGCGCCCGGTTGTGCTGGGTCCGCATCCGGGCGAGCCGCCGGCGCTTGCGCCCCTTCACGCGTGTCGAGCGACCGATCTCCGTCGAGAGTCCGCGGTCGTGCCGCGAGCGCGTCAGCGGCGCGCCGGTGCGCTTGGGGTTCGCGTCGTCGTCGTCGAACGACCGCCACTCCGGGCCGTGGTCGATCCGATCGGCCTCGACGACGAGTCCGCACTCCGTACAGACGCGTTCGGCGGAGTCGACGCGAGTCCGACCGCCGCACTCGGGACACTCGTCGACGGCGGTCGGTCCGGTCGCCGGCGTCCCTTCGGCCTCTCTCTCCCCCGCCGCAGCGGTCGTCTCGCTGTCGGCGG
>NZ_NHOX01000004.1:0-1627 GCF_002252745.1 Halorubrum sp. Ib24
GCAGCTCCTCGAGCGCCTCGAGAACACACCGGACCCGGTGGAGGGGACGCCCCCACACAGCGCGGTCCGGCACGCTCGTGCGATGCTGGATGCGCTCATACACACGTCCGAGATGGACGGGTTCCGACTCGACTTCGAGGACTTCAGCGGGCTTTCGGATGCCCGTAGGGGTGTCTTCGAGTACCTCATAGACCCGGACACGTCCGTCGACCCGAGCGATCTCGAGACGACCGGGGGCTCGGACGCGCTCATTCACGGGCCGATGGGGCGCGGAAAGACGACGTCGGTCTCGACATTCATCGCGCGGTGGATGGAAGTCAACGGCGAGGCCGTCGTGTGGCGCGGAACGCCGCAGCGGACCGAGTGGCTCCCGTTCGCGCCGTGGGCGGTCGTCTGCCTGCCGGAAGGCGTCGAGTACACGGTGCGACTCGCGCCCCCCGACGACGGCTCCGGCTTCGCAGAGACTGACTTCGAGCCGATCGAGGTCGACCTCGAGGACATCGTTTGGAAGGTCGAGCGCTACAACGACCTAGACGATCTGAATAATAACGTGCTGAAATCGGGCGCGTTCCACGTCGTCTACCCGGACCCGCAGTTCCGGGGGTGCCAGCGGATCACTCGACAGGCGTCGGAGTGTCCGCCGCTTGAGTATACCTCGGTGTGGGACGCTAACGATCCCGAGCTCGACGAGAACGAGGCGACCCCGACGAGTCACTGGTGGTTCTCCTGGTTGGTACACCACAACGTCAACGAGGAGCGGTCGATGCGGACGACGTGGGTCTGCGACGAGGCGAGTAACCTGTTCAAACACCACGCGAGCAACGACGAGGGCGGCCTCTCGACGAAGATCGACGCGGTCTCGCAGCAGTACGTCGACTTTCGCCGGAACGGCCTGTCGTTCGTGTTGCTCACTCAGAAGCCGAGGGAAATCTCCTGGATGATTAGAAAGAAAATGCGCTGGGGAGTGACCCTCTCCGGCACCGACAACCCCACGGGTAGCGACGAAATCATCGGCGTCAAGCCGCCAATGTCGACAGAAATGACCTCGAAGTGGCAGCTCGGTCGCGGACTGTTCTGGACGAGCGGCCAATATACTGAGTTCGGCTGGGACGATCTCCCTCGTCGATACAAAGTGCCGGGCAAGCTCCGCATCATCTCGCCGGAAGTTCGGAGGGTGAGCGCCAAATGAAACCAATTTCAATCAATCTTCGAAATCGAGTCGAACCGGCTAATGTGGGACATTACGCGCTCGCGCGTGCGCCAACCCCCCACCTCCCCCCGCGAGGTGTGGACGCATGATGGACGAGCTACCGCTCGACGACGAGCAACTGAAAGTGGTTGGCCTCGTCGGCGTCGTCGTCCTCGCGATGGTCGGCGCGCCGATGCTCCTCACGCCGTCGGACGATGAGGAGATCGAACCGAACAACGGGACGATCGTCACGCCGGACGGCACCACGCTCGAGGAGGTCAACGACCCGGACCGAGGGCCGCTCGCCGGCCTGAACGCGATACCGTCGTCGCACGTCCGCGACGACGAGAGTCCGACCGTCATGTGTCCGGTCGTCCGAGAGGTTCAGCGCCGGCTCGCCGTCGACGGTCGTCGTTTCGATCCGCATCGGCGGGCGCT
>NZ_NHOX01000007.1:0-255 GCF_002252745.1 Halorubrum sp. Ib24
AAAAAAAAAAAAAAAAAAAAAAAAAAAAAAAAAAAAAAAAAAAAAAAAAAAAAAAAAAAAAAAAAAAAAAAAAAAAAAAAAAAAAAAAAAAAAAAAAAAAAAAAAAAAAAAAAAAAAAAAAAAAAAACAAAAAAAAAAAAAAAAAAAAAAAAAAAAAAAAAAAAAAAAAAAAAAAAAAAAAAAAAAAAAAAAAAAAAAAAAAAAAAAAAAAAAAAAAAAAAAAAAAAAAAAAAAAAAAAAAAAAAAAAAAAAAAA
>NZ_NHOX01000034.1:0-255 GCF_002252745.1 Halorubrum sp. Ib24
AAAAAAAAAAAAAAAAAAAAAAAAAAAAAAAAAAAAAAAAAAAAAAAAAAAAAAAAAAAAAAAAAAAAAAAAAAAAAAAAAAAAAAAAAAAAAAAAAAAAAAAAAAAAAAAAAAAAAAAAAAAAAAAGAAAAAAAAAAAAAAAAAAAAAAAAAAAAAAAAAAAAAAAAAAAAAAAAAAAAAAAAAAAAAAAAAAAAAAAAAAAAAAAAAAAAAAAAAAAAAAAAAAAAAAAAAAAAAAAAAAAAAAAAAAAAAAA
>NZ_NHOX01000012.1:0-249 GCF_002252745.1 Halorubrum sp. Ib24
GGGAACGGCGTCATTTCCATGTGCCGCACGAGGTTCTCGCCGATGCTGTGCCGCCGCTTGTCGTTCTTGACCTCCCGCGTCTCGTCGATACTCGTCGCCTCAAGGTTGGCTAACCACTCGTACAGATACTCCGCGTCCTGGACGACCTCGAGCATCGAGTCCGTCGACGTGACTGGGATGTCGTCGGGTATGTTCGCTGAATTACTCACGATAGGTTCCCTCCGGAGGAGGATGCGGCTCGCCCGCTCG